>DASQIV010000428.1:0-4167 GCA_035631415.1 Pseudoneobacillus sp.
GAATGCTATATTTTTTCATCAAATCTTTGGCAAAGGACTTACTTCCTTCAATTAAAGCTGCTTTTTGAGTCGGTCCAAAAACCTTTAGCCCCTCTGCTGAAAAAAGATCAGCGAGCCCTGCAAGCAATGGCATTTCCGGGCCAATAAAGGTTAATCCAATCTCATTTTGTTTAGCAAACTGAACGAGCTCAGCATGATTGCTTTCATCAATTGCAACTAATTCAGCTACATCACTCATTCCCGGATTTCCTGGAGCAACGAACACTTTTTCTACCAATTGACTCTGAGAAAATTTATGACATATAGCATGCTCACGGCCGCCTCTTCCAATCACTAGAACTTTCAAGCCGAACACCCCACTATTTTAATGTTTAAAATGTCTTACTCCTGTAAACACCATCGCGATGCCATATTCATCCGCTTTTTTAATCGAATCTTCGTCACGAATGCTTCCACCGGGTTGAATGATGGCTGTGATACCCGCTTGAGCTGCTGCTTCTACGGTATCATCCATCGGGAAGAAAGCATCTGAGGCCATGATGGCACCTGTAGCTTTTTCCCCAGCTTGCTCGATCGCAATTTTCGCTGCGCCGACACGATTCATTTGTCCAGCACCAATCCCGACTGTCATTTCCTCATTTGCTAAAACAATCGCATTCGATTTCACATGCTTCACGACTTTCCAGCCTAGCTTTAATGCTTTCCACTCTTCACCAGTTGGCTCTCTTTTGGTTACAACCCGTTGTTCTGCATCTTCTAATGTAAAATAGTCTTCCTCTTGTACAAGCAACCCGCCTTGCACAGAAACTACTTTCTTTTCAGGCTTGCTCCGTGTTTCAAAAGGAATGGTTAGTAAACGTAAGTTCTTTTTCGATTGCAAAATTTCAAGCGCTTCTGCTGAAAAAGATGGGTCAATAATAATCTCTAAAAAGATTTCATGAAGCTTTTCAGCAGTCGAAGCGTCCACTTCACGGTTTAAAGCAATGATTCCACCAAAAATCGATACTGGGTCTGCTTCAAATGCCTTATCAAAAGCTGCCAAAATGGTGTCTCCAGTACCCACTCCACAAGGATTCATATGCTTAACAGCAACTGCTGCAGGTTCGGAGAATTCCTTAATGATTAGGAGAGCCGCATCTGCATCATTAATATTGTTATAAGATAGCTCCTTACCATGAAGTTTCTCTGCACGGGCAATGGAAAACTCCTGACCAAGTGGTTTACGATAAAAGTGAGCCATTTGATGTGGATTTTCCCCATAACGAAGGCTTTGGTTTAATTCATATGTAACTGTTAGATTTTCTGGATTTTTTTCCTGTACAAGTTCAGTCATGTATTCAGCGATTAATGCATCATAAGCAGCCGTATGTCTAAAAACCTTCGCAGCAAGGCGACGACGAGTTTCCTTTTCCGTTTGTGCATTTTGCTTTAACTCTGCTAACACCACATCATAATCCTTAGGATCAACAACAACCGTTACGTATTCATGGTTTTTCGCTGCTGCACGAAGCATTGTTGGACCACCGATATCAATATTTTCAATCGCTTCTTCAACCGTTACGTCTGGATTTGAAATCGTTTCTTTAAATGGATAGAGATTCACACAAACGACATCGATCAAGTCAATTTCGTGCACTTGTAATTGCTTTTGATGACCAATATCATCTCTTTTTGCGAGTAAACCACCATGAATCGATGGATGTAATGTTTTCACTCTTCCTTCTAAAATTTCCGGAAACTGAGTAACCTCACTAATCCCCAAAACGGGAACACCATTTTCTTGTAAGGACTTTTTCGTTCCACCTGTTGAGATGATTTCAAAGCCAAGCTCCACTAAGCCTCTGGCAAATTCCACAATCCCTGATTTATTGGATACACTAATAAGTGCTCGCTTTTTGTTCATCCTTTTTTTCCTCCAGTATGTTAAAAAGTTGTTGTAAGACAGTAGGATAAAGGTGATGCTCCACCTGATGAATTTTCTTTTGAAGTGATTCTTTTGTTTCCTTTTCAGATAAATAAACCGTTGCCTGCTCGATGATAGGACCTGTATCCATTCCTTCATCCACAAAATGAACCGTCACACCGCTTATTTTCACCTTTGCTTTGATCGCTTGACCAATAGCATCTTTTCCTGGAAAAGCAGGTAATAAAGACGGATGAATATTCACAATTTTTCCCTCGTATTCCTTTAATAGAGTTGCACCAATTAATCTCATATATCCTGCAAGGACAATGAATTCTACACCTTTTTCTTGCAACTCCTTTAAAATGGCCATTTCATATTCGAACTTACTTGGGTAATTTTTAGCCGAAAACGAAAAAGTAGGAATTGCCTGTTGCTTCGCTCTTTCGACCACAAAAGCATCCGGCCGATCACAAACGAGCAAGGAAACCTCCGCTTCTAAAGACCCTGAATGAATACTATCCACGATTGCCTGAAAGTTACTTCCACTTCCAGAGGCAAAAATAGCGATTTTTATCATATATGAACCTCTTGGGCAGTAAGGAATTCTACCCCTACACCTTCTGATACTACACCAATTTCGTACGCCTGTTCACCAAGCTGCTCTAGAGTAGCCATAATTGGCTGAGCAAGTTCTGCATCGACAGCAAGGACAAAGCCAATTCCCATATTAAAAATATTGTACATTTCTAAATGATTTAACTGTCCCTTATCTTGTAGGAATTGAAAAATCGGAAGAATTGGCCAGCTATTTTCTTTTATTTTCACACCCAAGCCTTCTGGAAGCATGCGCGGAATATTTTCAATAAATCCTCCGCCTGTAATATGTGCCATACCGTTAATTTTGAATGTTTTGAGTAAGTGAAGAATCGATTTCACATAGATTTTCGTTGGTTCTAAAAGAACATCACCTATGGTTCCATTAAGGTCTTTTGAAAAATCGGTTAATTGGAGTTGATTGTTTTCAATAATTTTGCGAACAAGTGAAAAACCGTTACTATGAACACCGCTTGAAGCTAAACCAATTAGAACATCACCTGACTTGATTTCATTACCAGTAATTAGCTTTGATTTTTCACAAGCACCTGTTACATAACCTGCTAAATCATACTCCCCATCGTGGTACATCCCTGGCATTTCGGCCGTTTCTCCACCGATTAAAGCACATCCTGCTTGAACACAGCCTTCTGAAATCCCTTTGACAATAGACTCAATTTTTTCGGGTTCTGCTTTCCCACAAGCAATATAATCTAAAAAGTAGAGCGGTTCTGCGCCTTGAACAACAATATCGTTTACACACATGGCAACCAAATCGATGCCAACCGTATCGTGGCGATCCATTTCAAATGCTAGTTTAAGCTTCGTTCCGACCCCATCCGTACCAGAAACGAGAACTGGCTCCTTTAATCCGCAAGCTGAAAGGTCAAACATTCCTCCAAAACCGCCAAGGCCACCCATCACCTCAGGTCGTACGGTTCTTTTAACATGTTTTTTCATTCGGTTAACCGCTTCGTAGCCTGCTTCTATATCAACACCAGCCTGTTTGTAGGCATTCGACATCTTTATGACCTCCTTTTGGATTCGATTTTTCGATTTATCAACTGGTTTTCGTGGTTTATCAACCACTATTCGAGTTTTATCCGACTATTAAAGAGAGATATCTAGCTTTTCCACCAGTTTATCAGTATATTTTTTGAATATATCAGACTAAATTGACGATATTACTACCTTTGTCACAATTTACCCTGATTTGAATTAAACTTTTATTTTTAAAAAAGGGGCTGGCACTGCCAACCCGTTTAACATTTTTGAACAGCTTGTAAACTTTCTGGAAAGACCTCTGTTGGGTATTTCCCGGTAAAACAAGCTAAACATGAGCCTCTTGTTTCGCCTTCTTCTTGGCGGCCAATGGCTTCAACCATTCCTTCTACCGATAAAAACGTAAGGGAGTCGGCTTCGATTAATTGACGAATCTCTTCCACTGAATAGCTTGAGGCAATCAACTCTTCACTTGTTGAGGTATCGATCCCATAAAAACAAGGATTTTTAATAGGCGGCGAGCTGATGACCACATGAACTTCCGTTGCTCCGGCTTCCTTCAACATACGAACAATTCGTTTACTCGTCGTTCCACGTACAATCGAGTCATCTACCATAATCACTCTTTTGCCCTCAACAACACCTCGAACTGGAGACAACTTCAT
>DASQIV010000429.1:0-8299 GCA_035631415.1 Pseudoneobacillus sp.
GAGAAATCCTTTAAAACTCCTGCTCGAGCAATTTCACCATATGTCGCGTTTCCACCGATAGACATAAGGTCTGGTAGATCGTTTTTCGTTAAGCGAGTTTTTAATACCGTTTCTGCTTCTGGTGGAGCATTAAGTTCAATATCAATATTCGGATTTTCAGCTTCAAACTTTTTAATAAGTCCCTTATAAGTGTTAATGCTTTCTACTTTATTAGAGAAAAGCTCTAATTTAACTTTTCCATTAGCAGAATCTTTACCATCTGCTCCTCCACATGCAGCTAATAAGGAAGTGGAAAGTGCCGCAACTGCTAAAACAGAAGTAATTTTTTTTGCTTTAAGTTTCATGATATTTTTCCTCCAAATTTTCATTTTGTTGTTAGTATGTTTACGTAAACGTTTACGTAATTCGTTAAAAAAAATTATTTTACACTTTTTCTCTCTATAATCGTGTGAGGCATGATTCTGCTTTCTACGGGTTCGCCAGTTTCAAGCATTTTAAAAAGCATAGTTGCTGCTTTTTCACCCATTTCTTCTAATGGCTGAGAAACCGTTGTCAGTGGCGGGATCGTCATTTCTGCTAAAGGAAGATTATCATAGCCAATGACTGACAAATCTCTAGGTACATTTATACCCATTTGATTTGCCGATGATATAGCACCGCATGCCATCTCATCACTAGCAACAAAAATAGCTGTAATATCTGGTGCTTTATGAAGTAGCTGAGGTAATGCTTGATATCCATCTGCAAATAAAAAGTTATCTCTACATACGATATTATTTTCATTATCAATTAGATTATGAAAACGTAATGCATCTAAAAAGCCCTCAATTCTAGGTTGACCAGCAATCATATCCTTAGGATTACCACTAATCATGCCTATTTTTGTATGCCCTTTTTTAATTAGGTAATCGGTTGCAGAAAACGCTGCATGACGATCGTTTACCTTCACATAAGGGATGGAATATTGATAAGATTCAGTTGATACAAGTACCACGGGAATCTTCATGCTTGAAATGACTTTATAGTATTCTTCTGTCATTATTTCACTCACGAAAACGATTCCTTCAATTCGTTTTTCTTGTAAAACCTTCAAATATTTTAATGTCTTTTCCCCATTGGAGGCTGTATTACAGACAATCACGCTTGAGCCTCTTTGGTGAACAGTATCCTCGACTCCTTTTAAGATTTTGGAGGAGAACATACTTGATACTTCAGGAAAAAGTACCGCGATGGTTTCTGTGCGTTTGTTAATTAATCCGCGAGCTAAGCCATTTGGTTGATAATCCAATTCTTCTATAGCTTGTAAAACCTTCTCCTTCGTTGCAAGTGAGTACCCTCCGAGATTATTAACTACTCGTGAGACTGTTGCAATCGACACATTGGCATGTTTTGCTACATCTTTTATATTTTTGATTGTTTATCACTCGCCTTTTGAGTAAACGTTTACGTTATCTTTACTTTTTCATCATAGCACTTTGTGTAACCCCTTACAACTATTTTTATTTGCGAATTAGTGACAACAATTAGAAAAGTTAATGACTAGTGTAAAGACACCTGTTAAAATGAGTGTGTAGCCGAATGTTTTTAATGTTGGCTGTACTTGGGCAAAATACTATTATAAATGGATTGTTTTATCTATAGGAGGACAACATGGGGAAAAAAGCGGAGATTTCTAACCGAAGACTATTGAGTATTGCAGGACTTGGTTGGATGTTTGATGCAATGGATGTAGGAATTTTATCCTTCATTATTGCAGCATTAAAAACCGAATGGAATTTATCTGTTGAACAGATGGCGTGGATAGGAAGTATTAATTCTATTGGGATGGCTGTGGGTGCCTTTATATTTGGAATCATGGCAGATCGCATAGGAAGAAAAAGTGTATTTATTCTTACTTTATTACTTTTTTCATTGGGAAGTGGTGCGTCAGCATTTGCGACATCCTTGTCGGTATTTTTAATTTTACGATTCATTATCGGAATGGGATTAGGTGGAGAACTTCCTGTTGCTTCTACACTGGTCTCGGAGACAGTCCCTGCCGAAAAACGTGGAAAAGTAGTGGTGCTGTTAGAAAGCTTTTGGGCGGGAGGATGGCTAGTAGCAGCCATTATTTCTTATTTTGTCATTCCTAAATTTGGTTGGCAGGCTGCCCTTTTAATCAGTGCGATTCCAGCTTTTTATGCCTTGTACTTACGATTAAAGTTACCTGATTCACCAAGGTTCACTTCTTTACAATCAAAGGATAAACTATCAGTTTTTCAAAGTTTGGCAAGTTTATGGTCTAAAGAACATGTTCGTGAGACAACGATGCTCTGGATTCTTTGGTTCTGCGTTGTATTTTCATACTATGGAATGTTTTTATGGTTACCAAGTGTCATGGTTATGAAGGGCTTTAGTTTGATTAAGAGCTTTCAATATGTGCTGATTATGACTTTAGCGCAATTACCAGGCTATTTTTCAGCTGCTTGGTTCATTGAACGAAAGGGAAGAAAATTTGTACTTATTACTTATTTAATCGGTACAGCCATCAGTGCTTATTTCTTTGGGTTTGCAGAGAGCTTGCCATTACTCATAACATCAGGTATCTTTTTATCCTTCTTCAATCTTGGGGCTTGGGGAGCTTTATATGCTTATACACCAGAGCAATATCCAACCAATATACGTGGAACGGGTGCAGGGATGGCTGCATCCTTTGGGCGAGTTGGGGGAATTTTAGGACCTCTTTTAGTCGGTTACCTTGTGGCAAGAGAAATAGAAATTACAATTATTTTTACCATCTTCTGTATTTCCATTTTAATTGGAGTTGCGGCTGTTTATTTCTTAGGGAAAGAAACGAAGAATAAAGAGTTGGTATAAGAGGGATGTTTGTTTGTTTGTTTGTTTGCCACAGTCCTTGGGGGCTGTGGTTTTTATTTTGGCAGTTTTTTGAAAATATGTGACAAAGTCGGAAACATTGCTCATTTATACGGATAAATCCTTTATAAAGTCGGATAAGTAGGTGAAAAGGTCGGATAAGTCAGTAAAAAAGTCGGATATCTAAAATGGATGAGGTTTATCTGGGCCACTTGGTGGGCATAAACACTACTTTTTTTGGAAAAAGAACACCCCAAACGTTTATCAAAACGAAAAAACACAAAAAAGTCCCGAAAACGATTCAGTTTCGCGAACGTTTTCGGGATTTTTCATCTAATTTTAAAGTTTAAACGAACTTTTTAATGAAACGATTCGATTAAAGACGATTTTTTCAGCTGAAGTCAGCTTTGGATCGACATTAAAGTAACCGTGTCTAAAGAATTGGAATTTATCATGTGATTGAACATCTTTCATATTTGGCTCTACAAAACCTTGTAAAATTTCTAGTGAATTTGGATTTACCTTATCTAAGAAGGTCTTATCTTCTTCTTCCTCAGAAGCTTCCTCATCTAAGATAAGCGGTTCGAATAAACGGAATTCTGTTGGAATCGCTTGTGTAGCCTCAACCCAATGGATGGTTCCCTTTACTTTACGACCTGAAAAACCAGTTCCACTCTTCGTTTCAGGATCATACGTACAACGAAGCTCAATCGGATTTCCTTCTTCATCTTTTATGACTTCCTCACATTTAATGAAGTAAGCATGCTTTAGACGCACTTCATTTCCAGGGAACAGTCGGAAATATTTAGCTGGTGGATTTTCCATAAAGTCGTCCTGTTCGATGTAAATTTCTCTTGAGAATGGAATTTGTCTCATACCCATTTCAGGGACTTCTGGATTAATTTCAGCATCTAACATTTCCACTTGGCCTTCAGGATAGTTCGTAATCACGACTTTTAATGGATTTAAGATCCCCATTGTACGTGGAGCCTTTAATTTTAAATCTTCGCGAACAAAATGCTCAAGCATTTGTGTATCCACAACTCCAGTAGTTTTCGAAACACCTAATTCACGAACAAAGTTTTTAATGGCATCCGGAGTATAGCCTTTTCTTCTTAAACCAGAAATCGTTGGCATACGTGGGTCATCCCAACCGTCCACAAATCCCTCTTCAACAAGCTGCTTCAGCTTTCGTTTACTCATAACGGTGTTTGTTAAATTTAAACGACCGAATTCAATTTGTTGAGGTTGACTGTTCATCTCACAATTTTCCACAACCCAATTATAGAATGGACGTTTGTCTTCAAACTCAATCGTACAAATAGAATGGGTCACATCTTCCATGGCATCCTCTAAAGGATGAGCAAAAGCATACATCGGATAAATGCACCATTTATCACCTGTGTTGTGGTGGGTAGTATGAGAAATACGGTAAATAACAGGGTCACGCAGATTAATGTTAGGTGATGACATATCGATTTTAGCGCGTAACACTTTTTCGCCATTTTGGAATTTGCCAGCACGCATCTGTTCAAATAGGTCAAGATTTTCCTCAATAGAGCGGTTACGATAAGGGCTTTCTTTACCAGGCTCTGTTAACGTTCCACGATATTCACGAATTTCATCGACACTTAAGTCATCTACATAAGCTAATCCCTTCTTAATTAGAAGGACAGCACGATTATACATTTCTTCAAAATAGTCTGAAGCAAAAAATAGTCCTTCCCAATCAAAGCCAAGCCATTTGACATCCTCTTTAATCGCTTCGACAAACTCTGTGTCTTCCTTTAAAGGATTGGTGTCATCAAAACGCAAATTGGTTTTTCCATTAAACTCATCTGCTAAATCAAAGTTAATCACGATGGATTTTGCGTGACCAATATGTAGATATCCGTTCGGTTCAGGAGGAAATCGAGTAACAACGTTATTTCGCTTCCCAGTATTTAAATCATCAATCACAATATTACGTATAAAATTAGCTGGATTGTGTTCCAAGTTTTTCAACCTCTTTCACTAAGCATTCGATAACTGTATATATAACATAATTTACGACAATTTTCCATGTACCTTGGGTAAAAGAAGAAGTTTTTACCCTTCTTACATTATAAAATAAGGAAAAGGCCAATCTATTGATTAGCCTCTAAGACAAATTGGATATAATCTATCATAACATTTTGCTCATTTTAAAAACAAATGTCTTTACCACAATTGGTTGAATAGCCGCTGGTCAATTAAGTTTGTATCTATCGGGCATGTCTTTGAGTCACGTCCGTATTGCCATCCCCAAACATTGGCCAAACAAGGGGGCTTTTTTGGCTGATAGGCAGGGGCTTGGCGTGATTTTGTTACACCACTTTGAGGCTCTGCACTCCATAGGATTAATTGGTTAGCGACCTCTTTGCTATCCTGTACAGCTTGACAATAAGCGGTGGAAAATCCGCCTTGAATGGGATCATGATAAATCCCTGCTTTATAGCTACTTTTGTACATAACATCTACATAGCCTTTTATCCAGTCTTTATCCACATTAAAAAATCGTTCGACATTCGCAAAAAGTACGGTCCCTTGAGGTACTCCAAGGCGTTTAGCGTGGTACGTAGAATTTTGGGCAACCACTCTTCCTTTATCATAGCCAACTGCTTCACTAAAATTATTGTATATCGGAAGAATCTTCGTTCCACTATTATGAAGTAATTGCACTTCATCTTTTGTTAGCTCTTCAGAAGCATTGGGTATTCTGGCTAAGTATCTTCCCCAATACGCAGGCTTTCCGTAATTTTTCACCACACAATTGTAAAGGTCTGCTGTGACCTTTGCAGCCGAATCAACTCCCCAAATATATCTCAATGTGCATCGTCCTTCCGTTAATTAAAATCTCCACTCTAAGATATATATGAAAACTGGAGAAAAATAATTGATGAAATTTATTTATTTGCTGTTAAGAAGCAGGTGGCAGGATGGGGAAGGGAGATAATTTTTAAAAAAGTTTTTAGTACTAAAGTATTAACGAATATATTCCATTTGCTGAATAGCCAAGAAGAAGGTTACCTGTAATAATGAAACAAACAAATCAATTTGATTTGTCCCAGCATCGGTCAGTGACTTGTCATTGGACCGGTCTGGGTTTTTTGTACTATTTTTCCGTAAAAAACTACTTCTTATTTTTAGTTTTAATTCGTATAGGCTAAAATTAATTTACAGAATATTTGGAATTAGTATGTCTTTAAGGGGGGAGAAAATGCCTAACACGGCAATCATACAAAAGAAGGAGCGAATTGCTCGGATTAATATTCTAATCATATCGCTTATAGGCTGGGTACTGATTTTTAAGTATGGATTTTTCGAGCTACAGGAACCAAAAAACATAGCAATTCTTATACTATTAGTACTATTTTTGGTGACGATTGAACTTTTTCCAATGCCTGTATGGCGGGGCTTTACGTCGATAGCCTTTCCAATTGTTTATGCGATTTTCGTGATGCAAGGAATAGAGTTTGCTGTTACTGCTTATTCACTTGTTGTATTCGGGGGATATCTTTTAAAAAGAAGGCCGCTCAGGATTGTCTTTTTTAATCCTGCACAATTGGCGATTAGTTTACTAGTGGCTTATTGGTTTGCGGAAGCGCTTCTCCCACTTTTTACGGTCTTTAATGGATCGAGAATTTTACTCGGAATTCTTCATTTTTCATTCATGATTATCCCATTTTATCTCATGAATAATTTCATTGTCGACTATATTCTTTTTTTACGGCCTCAGACTTATACTTTGGCGGCGTGGAAGCAAAAAACATTACAAGAGCTAAATAGTTTAGTAGTTTCCTACATTTATTTATTGCTTTTTATTGTATTGGGGAATCAAAATCGCGGTGATATTGATTTCGTTGCTTTCTTCTTTTTCTTTTCGCCATTAGTGGGTTTAGCTTTATTGAGTTCGAGTATCGTAAGACTTAGAAAGGAAAAAGCACGGCTAAAAGCCCTTTTTGAAATGTCCTCTGAATTAAATAAAATCATGCCTTCAAAAGAATGGTTGTATTTTTTACAGAATAGTTTACAGGAATTTATTGATGTTGATGCATCCATTCTTTGGACTTGTGAGGACGGGGAGTGGAAAAGGAAATTCTCTATGGGGTCGACTAAGGGACAGAATCCATTATCGGAAACTGCCATTAGCACGTTTGATGATATGAAGAAAATAACCATTTTTCACAATACAAAAAAAGACCCTGGTCCATGTGGAGATTGTTTTGATAAAGATATTTTGGCGAGTTTATATGCTCCACTTTTGATTGAGGATGAAATTGTGGGAATGTTTGTTTTTGGAAGAAGCCGTACACGTAGCTTTAATGAAGAGGATATCCAGTCTGGGGCCACATTAGCGAACCAATTAGCGATTGTCATCAAAACGAAGATGCTCTTTGCCGAACAGGAGAAGCGCCTTATTTTAGAAGAGCGCAACCGTATTGCGCGTGATATTCATGATGGAGTCGCTCAATCACTTGCTGGAGCGGTCATGAAACTCGAAACAGCCGAACGGAAATTTTCCAAAGCGCCTGAAGATTCCTTAAAGCTCATTCAAGAAAGTAATGAAAAATTAAGAAAGAGCTTAAAGGAAGTACGCGAATCCATCTATGCTTTAAGACCGTATGTCACAGAACGAATTGGCTTGTTATCTGCTATGAATTCACGCATTTCGTTAATCCAAAACGAGCATGATATCGCTATTCAACTCGAAACAAGGGGTATAGAATATCCGTTAAGCTCCATGGTGGAGAAGATTATTTTTGATATTTTTCAAGAAAGTGTGCAAAATGCACTAAAGCATGCCAAAGCAACCTCTCTTGATATTTTAATAAGCTATCAAAGCGAGCATGTTTTATTAAAAATAAAGGATAACGGCTTAGGATTTTCCTTATTTCAAGCAATGATTAAAGCACGGAAAGAGCCTCATTTTGGCATTTTACAAATGAATGAATCTGCGGAGAGAATTCAAGCTTCTTTACAGATTGATAGCAAGGAAGGGGAAGGGACTGAAATAAGTTTAACCGTTCCCCGAATGGGAATCGAAGGGGGAATGGATGTTGATCAAACTTATGCTAGTCGATGATCATGCAGTGTTGCGTGATGGTTTGAAAAATATATTGGGAATGGAAGAAGATATGGAAGTGGTGGGCGAAGCGGTTTCTGGGAAGGATGCTCTTGAAAAGCTAGAAGGTTTTCAACCTGATGTAATCTTAATGGATATAAATATTCCTGATAAAAATGGAATTGAAGTGACAGGGTTGATTAAAAAATCGTCTCCCCATATCAAAATTCTCGTTTTAACCATGCACGACCATGATGAATACTTTATGGCAGCCATTCGCGAAGGAGCAGATGGTTATTTATTAAAGGATGCACCCTCCCAGCATGTCGTAGATGCAATTCGTTCGGTTGTCAAAGGTCAATC
>DASQIV010000430.1:0-5808 GCA_035631415.1 Pseudoneobacillus sp.
AAGAAGTTCTTGATTTTTAATACATGGCTCTCTGATAACTGTAAAGATGTCTCATATATTTTTTTAATATCTCGATCTTCAATATGTTCAAGGGCATATTTTAAAAAGCAAATTGACATGGTCTCAAACATATATTGCGTCCAAAGACTTGAAATTTCGGGAGCTGTTAACCGGATGCTGTTGTTTTCCATATTACCATCCTCTTAGGTAGTTTTCTTATATATTTATTTACCAACGCCAAGTCAATTATTCCACTACCGCCATTTTCATTTCCAAATATTGTTATTACCAATAAAAAAGCCCATAAAAAAGACCCCCAACCAAATTGGTTGAGAGCCTTTGAAGGTTTGAAAATTAACGTTTTGAGAACTGAGGCGCACGACGAGCACCTTTAAGTCCGTACTTCTTACGTTCTTTCATACGTGCATCACGAGTTAATAAACCAGCGCGCTTTAATGTTGGGCGGAATTCAGGATCAGCTTGAAGTAACGCACGAGCGATACCGTGGCGGATAGCGCCAGCTTGACCAGTGTAACCTCCACCTTTAACATTTACAAGCACATCGTAGCTTCCTAATGTTTCAGTAGCGTTTAATGGTTGCTTAACCACTTCACGTAATGCTTCGAATGGAATGTAGTTTGTGATTTCACGATCGTTGATGATGATTTGTCCGTTACCTGGTACTAAACGTACACGTGCAACAGAGCTCTTACGGCGACCTGTACCAATATATTGAACTTGTGCCAAGTTAATAACCTCCCCTAAAAATTATCCGCGAAGTTCGTAAACTTCAGGTTGTTGTGCTTGGTGTGGATGTTCTGCACCAGCGTATACGTGTAATTTCTTGAACATTTGACGACCTAAAGAATTCTTTGGAAGCATTCCTTTAATCGCTAATTCAAGCATTTTTTCAGCGTAGTTAGTTCTCATTTCAAGAGCTGTTCTCGTTCTTAATCCACCTGGGTGCATTGTGTGACGGTAGTAGATCTTGTCAGTTAATTTTTTACCTGTTAATTCAATTTTTGAAGCGTTGATGATGATTACATGATCACCTGTATCAACATTAGGTGTGAAAGTTGGTTTATGTTTACCACGTAAAATGGATGCTACTTCACTTGAAAGACGTCCTAAAGTTTTACCTTCAGCGTCAACAACTAACCATTTACGTTCGATATTTTGTGCGTTCGCCATAAATGTTGTGCGCATGGTTTTCCCTCCTATAAATAATCCATTACTAAATTGGTTTCGTATATTTTTATCACAGATAAGTTCCGGGGCTTATTTGTGGGGTTAATAACATACCATATGCTATATTATATCCTTTTCAAACATATGTCAAGAACATGTTACACCAGGATAGGTTGTTAATAAAAATTATTTCCATGTTTGTTTACTTAGAAACAAGTTTAATAAAAAACCTTCCACAAATATAATCCCTGGGCGGGAGCCGTTTTACCAGCATAAATGCGGTCCTTTTGGGCTATAATCTCCGGAATCGTTTTTGCGTCACGGTCTCCTGTGCCAATCTCTAATAAGGTTCCTGTCAAAATTCTTACCATATTATACAAAAAACCACTTCCCACAAACCGAAAGACCAAAAGACCATTTTCCTCATAATAATCCATTTCTTGGATAGTCCTTACTCTATCTTCTACCTCTGTTTTAGCAGAACAAAAGCTGGTAAAATCATGTGTTCCTAATAAATAATTCATAGCTTCTTGAATGGCATCTAGGTTAACTAAGAAAGGAAAGTTTGTTGCATAATTTCTTTTAAAAGGATCCCTTTTTTTAGATAAATAGATGAAATAACGGTATTCCTTTCCCTTTACATCAAAACGGGCATGAAAGTTTTGGTCCACCATCTCTGCATTCAATATTGATATGTCATCAGGCAGTAAAGAATTAATAGCAATGGGCCATTTTTCTAGCGGAATATTCAAGTCTGTATCAAAATGGATAACTTGTCCTTTTGCATGGACGCCAGCATCTGTTCTCCCTGAGGCAACTATTTTTACTTCTCTACCTCTATGAAGTTTCTTTAAGGTATTCTCTATTTCCTCTTGAACTGTTCGACCTTTTGGTTGAATTTGATATCCTGAAAAATAAGTTCCATCGTACGCTATCGTACACTTTATCCTACCCATGATCATACATCCTGTCTTAATAGTACAAGTAGTATTGTTAAAATGGCCATTAATATAAGGACCAATGTATCAATAAAAGTCCATGTTAGATGACGGTATTTTGTTCTACCTTCTCCTCCACGATAGCCTCTTGCTTCCATCGCTATCGCTAGTTCCTCCGCACGTTTAAAAGAGCTCACAAATAGAGGGATTAACAATGGAACAATTGACTTAATTCTTTCTTTTATTGGCCCGCTTGAAAATTCTACTCCCCTTGCCATTTGTGCCTTCATGATTTTATCCGTTTCTTGCATTAATGTTGGAATAAAACGTAAGGAAATTGACATCATTAAAGCCATTTCATGGACAGGGAATTTTATTTTCTTCAATGGATTAAGTAAAGTCTCTAAACCATCGGTAATTTCAATTGGAGTGGTAGTTAATGTTAAGAGAGAAGTGATTAATATTAAATAAAAAAAACGTAATGAAATAAAAAGTCCTTGTTTTAATCCTTCTTCGTAGATTTCAATCCAGCCAAACTTGAAAAGTAAGTCACCTTCTTTTGTTAAAAAAAGATGTAATAACAAAGTAAAGATAACTAACCAGATAACAGGTTTTAGGCCTGCATATAGAAATCTAATTGGAATTTTAGATAATCCTAACATCAATAAGGTAAATACCCCTAATAAAGCATACGTAAGTAAATTATTCGCAAGAAATACAATACATACAAATAAAAAAACGAGTAGTAATTTGGCACGTGGATCCATACGATGCATCACGGATTCCATCGGAACGTAACGACCAAAAATCATCTTTTCCATCATGAGCGAACTCTCTCCTTCCACGTAGAGACAATCGCTTCCGTTAACTGATCTAAATCAAGATATTTTTTCTCCAGTTTAAAACCTAGTTTATCTTCAAATAACATTTGAAAACGAACCACTTCTGGAACATTTAGCCCTAGCTTTACCAATTGTTGCGGAGATGTAAAAATCTCTTCAGGACTACCTTGTTTAAATACGGTTCCTTTATGCATAATGACAATTTGATCGGCATAAAGTGCAGCATCTTCCATACTATGTGTGACAAGAATAGTAGAGAGGTTTCTTTTTTTATGAAGATCATAAAAGAGATCCATAATCTCTTTTCTCCCTCTTGGATCAAGTCCGGCAGTTGGTTCATCTAAAACGATGACATCAGGTTCCATGGCAAGGACTCCCGCAATGGCTACTCTACGCATTTGGCCACCTGATAAATCAAATGGAGACTTTTCAAGTATATCCTCCGTAAGACCTACAAGTTTGATAACTTCTTTTGCACGTCTTTTGGCTTCAGACTCAGATACACCAAAATTCATAGGACCAAAACATATATCTTTTTCTACTGTTTCTTCAAAAAGTTGATGCTCTGGAAATTGAAAGACGATACCAACCTTTCTACGAACATCCTTTAGGTTCTTCTCTTTTTTTCCTGACACTATCGTTCGATTGCCAATCGTTATCTTGCCCTTAGTAGGTAGTAAAATGGCATTTAAATGTTGAAGGATCGTCGATTTCCCTGAACCAGTATGTCCAATTATGGCTAAGTAGGTTCCAGACGGGATATCAAAAGAAACGTCTGATATGGCAAGTCTTTCAAAGGGAGTATTAGCTTGGTAACGATATTCTATCTGTTTAAGTGAGATGTCCATAATTCAGTTACCAACTCCTCTTCTGAAAGATGGTGTTTTGAAAGAGAAATACCTTTTTTACGCAATAATTTACTAACCTTAACTGAAAAGGGAATATCCAGACCTAGCTTTATTAGTTCTTCATCTAATTTAAAAATTTCATCAGGAGTACCTTCTCGATATACTTTACCTTTATTCATGACAATAATTCGGTTTGCCTTTGCAGCTTCGTCCAGGTCATGAGTAATTGAAATGACTGTTAATAGATTTTCTTCTTTTAGCTTTCTAACTGTTTCTAAAACTTCTTCTCGACCGATTGGGTCCAACATAGAAGTAGCCTCGTCTAAAATAATGATAGAGGGTCTTAAAGCAAGTACGCCAGCAATGGCTACCCTTTGCTTTTGTCCTCCAGAAAGATGGTGCGGCTCTTGATTCAGAAAATCTTCCATTTTCACCATTTTCAGAGAATCCTGAACCCGGTTGACCATTACATCTCTAGGTAGTCCATTATTTTCTAGGCCAAAAGCCACATCATCCTGAACAGTTGTTCCTACAAACTGATTATCAGGGTTTTGAAACACCATTCCAATTTGTTTTCTTACTGTCCAAATATTTTCTTCATTTAGATCAGTACCACAAACCGTTATTGTTCCTTCTTGAGCAAATTGAAGGCCGTTTAATAATTTTGCTAATGTAGACTTTCCAGAGCCATTATGACCAACAATAGCAAGCCACTCACCCTCGTAAATATTGAAACTTACTTGCTCAAGAGCCCAGTTAGGTTGATCATCATACCGGAAGGATACTTGATTTATTTCAGCAATGGTAGTACTCATTATCCCTCACCTCTCGTCTCAACTTCCCTATCTCCACTATTTCTCTCCATATAAAAAAAAGCCTGCACCTTCTTCCTTTAGCAAAAAAACGATAATTTTGCTAATCCAACTTTTACAGTGTAACAATTGGAAGAAGGTGCATGAGCTAGACGAGTCATTAGAAAAGCAATGTAAACTAGTTGTCAAATCCGAAAAACCAAAGTTTTTCGCTAATGCTCATCATAACGCTCAATATTGGCTTGGCTTCGACTGAAACATCCTATGTTTCAAAAAGGATACGACTTATCCTTTTTAAATTTAGCCTTACAGAAAAAGGGCAAAGAACAAGTTTGTTCTAAACTGTCCATCACCCTTGTTGTCTGCAGTACTATTAAACTAACTCGATGATAACCATTGGTGCACCATCGCCACGACGTGGTCCAAGTTTCATAATACGAGTATATCCACCTTGACGCTCAGTGTAACGAGGAGCGATATCAGTAAATAACTTTTGTAATGCATCTTGACCAGTTTCAGCGTTAGCAACTTCGTTACGAACGTAAGAAGCAGCTTGACGACGAGCGTGTAAATCACCACGTTTACCTAGAGTGATCATTTTTTCAACTGTTACACGGATTTCTTTAGCACGTGTTTCAGTTGTTTGAATGCGTTCGTTGATGATTAAATCAGTAGTTAAATCACGTAGCATAGCTTTACGTTGAGAGCTAGTGCGTCCTAACTTTCTGTATCCCATGAGGATTCCCTCCTTTGTTGAAGTATTGATATCGGCTTTCAGATAGATTGAATTACCTAGTTATTTAAATAACTAGTCGTCTTTTCTTAAACCTAATCCTAGATCTTCAAGCTTAGCTTTAACTTCTTCTAGAGATTTACGGCCTAAGTTACGTACCTTCATCATATCTTCTTCTGTTTTGTTGGCTAATTCTTGAACTGTATTAATACCTGCACGCTTTAAGCAGTTATAAGAACGAACAGAAAGGTCTAGTTCTTCAATAGTCATTTCAAGAACTTTTTCCTTTTGGTCTTCTTCCTTTTCAATCATAATCTCAGCATTTTGAGCTTCATCAGTTAAACCAACAAAGATGTTTAAATGCTCAGTTAAGATTTTAGCTCCAAGTGCGATGGCATCTTTAGGTCCAGTACTTCCATCAGTCCAAACATCAAGCGTTAGCTTATC
>DASQIV010000431.1:0-2653 GCA_035631415.1 Pseudoneobacillus sp.
AATATGAGATTATGTGAAAAACTTGGTTTAGATAAAGATTCTTATTCTGTGTCCATTCCGCTAGGTGCAACCATTAATATGGCTGGTGCTGCGGTTACGATTTCTGTTTTAACACTTGCAGCTGTTCATACATTAGGCATTCAAGTGGACATACCTACAGCAATACTCCTCAGCTTAGTGGCTGCTATCTGTGCATGCGGAGCTTCAGGGGTTGCTGGTGGTTCATTACTACTGATTCCTTTAGCGTGTAGCTTATTCGGTATATCAGCTGATGTTGCGATGCAGGTAGTTGGAGTAGGCTTTATCATTGGTGTTTTACAAGACTCTTTTGAAACGGCACTTAACTCATCAACTGACGTACTTTTCACAGCTACAGCTGACTTTAAGAAGCAACTTAAGGAAGGTAAAAAAATTGATATTAAGAAAGTAGCATAAGGAAGAAGCCCCCTATTGGTTGATAGGGGGCTTTCTTGAAGTTTAGCAAGGGACGGTACTCATGCTTCAATGAAGCATAAGTACCGTCCCCTTGTTTTTTTTGTGTCTACCCCCTCAAAGTCCGATCACCTTTCGAAATATTTTTGTATGAAGAAAAAAGAATGATTTCCTAAATTCAAATTAAATTCTTAACAATACTCGAGAGGGTGAATTCATTTGAAGGAATATATTGTTTGTTACACATTAGAGAATGATATAAAGCAAGAGCGATTTTTTAAAGAAAAAGAGGTTAATAGGCAAGACGTTATTCAAGAAGTATTAGATAAGATTCTTTATCAAAACTCCTTTATGGCAAAAAATGACCAAGGAGAGTTTTGGATTCATTCTTCATCGATACGTTATGTACGTGTTCTTTAAAAGAAATTTATAAAAAATTCACCATGTATCTTCAACACGGGAGAGAAAATCTATGTCAGAACCATATCGTTATCGTGAGGAACGAAAACTAGCGGAAAGAACAAAAGAAAAAGAAAAAAGAAGTAAAAAACCCTTCAAAAAAGGTTCACTTATTCGGAAGGTTTTGCTTGTCTTTTTGATGCTTGCAGTCATTTCAATCGGTGTCGGAGCCTTTGCATTTGCTCAAATGATTAAAGATGTCCCACCGTTAGATGCGTCAAAGCTAGTCGATCCGCTTTCAACAAAATTCTTTGATAAAAACGGAACATTTCTCTATGAGTATGGGAAGGAAAAGCGAACAAAAATCAAGTATGACCAAGTTCCGAAAAATTTGGAAAATGCCTTTATTGCAACAGAAGATTCCCATTTTTATGAGCATCATGGAATAGACACCAAACGAACAGCTAAAGCGATTTTTGTGAATGTCACCGGAGACTTTGGATCTCAGGGAGGAAGTACGATTACCCAGCAGGTAATTAAAAACTCCTTTTTAACACCACAGAAAACCTTAAAACGGAAGGTACAGGAATGGTACTTAGCCTATAAATTAGAGCAAAAATATTCAAAGCAAGAGATTTTAATGATGTATTTGAACAAAATCTATCTAGGTAACCGCTCATACGGAATAGCGGCTGCCGCGAAAAATTACTACGGCCTTGATGTCAATCATTTAAATAAGCTGACTTTGCCTGAGGCTGCGATGATTGCAGGACTGCCACAAAGTCCTAATAATTATGATCCGACCAAACCAGAAAACATAGAAAATGCTACGGCAAGGCGCAATCTTGTTTTGTCTTTTATGCATAAAAGAGGATTTATTACAGAGCAACAAATGCAAGATGCTCAGAAGGTTCCTGTAACGGAAGGAATTGTTGCTAAACCAAATCAAGGTATGCCATATGAAGCATTTCTTGATGCTGCCGTAAAAGAAGTGGAAGGAAAATTGAAGGATGTAGATATTAGTACGGATGGACTATCGATTTACACGACCATCGATCCGAAAGCACAGGAATATGCGGATAAGTTGCTTAACACAAATGAATTGATTAGCTACCCTAATGATAGATTCCAGGGGGCCTTCGTATTTTTAGATACAAAGACCGGTGAAGTACGGGCAATTGGGAGTGGTCGAAACGACTATCGATCAGGATTCCGAGGATACAACTTTGCGATTGATCTAAAACGTCAGCCTGGATCTACTTTTAAACCAATTATGGATTACGGACCATCCATTGAATATTTGAAATGGTCTACCCATCACCAACTGAATGATCGACCTACAACTTATTCTACAGGGCAATCTATTTCAAACTGGGATCATCGATATCATGGTATGTTGTCTATACGAACAGCCATTCAGTGGTCCTATAACATTCCTGCCCTAATCACACTCAGAACAGTAGGGATGGATAAAGCTAAAACCTTTGCTGAACAACTTGGGATTACATTTGAGCATGACAAAGTATACGAATCCTACTCGATTGGAAGCAATACCGTTAATCCTATCGAGATGGCAGGAGCGTACAGCGCTTTTGGAAATAATGGAGTTTATAATCAACCGCATTTTGTTCAAAAGGTCGTTTTTCCGAACGAAAAGGTCGTTAGTTTTAAACCGAAGCCAAAACGTGTCATGCAGGAACACACGGCCTATATGATCACGGATATGTTGCGAGATGTTCTCGATGTAGGGACTGGGAAAACAGCGAATGTCTCAGGACTAGATATTGTTGGAAAAACAGGGACCACCAATTTTGACGAGAAA
>DASQIV010000432.1:0-2180 GCA_035631415.1 Pseudoneobacillus sp.
ATTCAAATAAATAATGAAAATTTAACCATTTTTCAAGGAAATGTTTTAAATAAAGATGATATAGTACGGGCAATGCATGGGATTGATGTAGTAATTAGTGCACTAAATACTGATGGCACAACCACACTATCAGAAAGTATGCCACATATTATCGAAGCAATGGAAAACGAAGGTATAAAACGAATAATAACTATAGGAACTGCGGGTATTCTACAAAGTAGAACAACGCCAAATTCTCTACGTTATCAATCAAGTGAATCAAAGCAGAAGTCAACCCGTGCAGCGAAAGAACATCATAAAGTTTACGATATGCTCAAACAATCAACCCTCGAATGGACGATTGTCTGTCCAACGTATTTGCCGGATGGAGAAAGGAAAAGCAAATATCGAATAGACCGAAATTTATTGCCGGAGGATGGAATTGAAATATCTGTACCGGATACAGCAGAATTTACTTTTAAACAGATAAAAGCAAGCGAATATATAAAATCCCGTGTAGGTATCGCCTACTAATAATATTCTTATGGATTAATCCGTTTATTGAAAAGGAAAATGAGGTGCGGCAACAATCCCAACTCTTCAACTAAAGCTCACCTTTAGCTGAATAACATATTTATTTGTATCTACTCTAAGCCAGATTTTGTTCCAATAACAACTGTTGCATCTAATTCTTCATCTCTAACTATTTTGGTAATTAGTCCAGCTTTAACAAAGATTTCAAAGGTTTTTGCACCCTGCATTTCGCTTGTCTCTATCAATAGATGTCCCCCATTAACAAGCCAGTGGGGTGCCTTCTCTACCACCATACGATGTAGGTCTAATCCATCCTTTCCTCCGTCAAGTGCCACTTTTGGTTCATATAATCGTGCTTCTCGTGGAAGGAGTTTTACTGAGTCAGTAGGAACGTAAGGTGTGTTAGCCACTATTATGTTCACTTTACATCTCAATGAATGGGGTAATACATCATATAAGTCACCCTGATAAACGTGACCACCAATCTTTGTTATGTTACGGGAAGCACATTGTACAGCAACGGGATCAATATCAACGGAGTGTAATAAAATCTTTTTAAGGTCGGTTGCTATTGCAGCACCAACAGCACCAGACCCGCAACATAAATCCAAAACAATATCATTTGGGTGTGTTAAGAATTTTGCTTGCTGAACCAGAAACTCCGTACGTGGGCGTGGTATGAAAACTCCCCGTTCGACTTCTATTCGTAGACCACAAAAATTTGCAAACCCAAGCACATATTCAAGCGGTAAACCACTTACTCGTTTTTCTACCATATTCATTAATTCATCTATGTTTCTAGCCTCAGAGGTAAGTAACTGTGTTTCTTCTTCAGCGAAAACACACCCCTCACTCCGTAGCCTGTCAATTATGCTTTTCTCAGTTTTATTATCTAAAAATATATTGATTTTCTGTCCTATAAATCTCATCCCTTCCATAATCTCAGATATATATCTTTTTTATTCTATAAATAATATCAATGTCCTTCTTCAAAGAACTTCCCCATTAATACCTTTACTTACGTAAAAAGT
Organism: Pseudoneobacillus sp.; assembly: GCA_035631415.1. Taxonomy (GTDB): domain Bacteria; phylum Bacillota; class Bacilli; order Bacillales; family Cytobacillaceae; genus Pseudoneobacillus. The sequence goes on from DASQIV010000432.1 coordinate 1,545, forward strand.
CCAAAACACACTAGGTTTTGTATAAAACCTTGCATAATTTGGACTTTTTCCTTTAGTTTTTTATGGAATCATAGAACACCGATAGTTAAATTAGGAACAGGTAATTTGTTTGCCTTTATTTTTAGGAAAAATGATAATACTAGTGCCAAAATAACTGGTATACCATAAGTAATGAAATTTTCTAAAAGAAACACTGAAAAAGGAGCAGACCATTCAGGATGTTGTAAATAATTATTATAGGTGATTAAAGTATCTATTATCATAATAACTGATAGTATAATAGCAATGCTAAGTAGTATAATGAACGCAATTCTATATTTATTTTTCATTTAATTTCACCGCCTTAACTCTATAATAATTCAACTAATTCACAAAGATTTCCTTTTTTATTTCATAGAAAAAAATAGATGAATTGGATATATTCACTGGTTATTTTACTAATGCTCGTTAGTTGAGTTACAAAATCAATAATGATCTTTTACACAACCAAAATCTATAGGTTACCTTAATTTAGGTAGCTCTCTTTTGTTAATTTTATTTTGTAAAATTAAAATAACCAATAAAGCCAACATATACAGATATGGTTTTGATATATAATTCAACAAATGAAAAGGTGCTTCTCGTGTATAAACAGCT
>DASQIV010000433.1:0-5138 GCA_035631415.1 Pseudoneobacillus sp.
GTAAAGGAATTAATTTTAATCGGAAACGATACAGGATTTCCTCATATTGGAATCGGGAAAATAGTCAGTTTAGGTCGAGCCAAAAAGGTTATTGCTTCACATATTGGCTCAAACCCTATTGCAGGAAAATTGATGACTGCAGGAAAAATGGAGGTGGAGTTTTCTCCTCAAGGTATCTTAGCAGAACGAATACGTGCTGGTGGTGTTGGTCTAGGAGCCATTTTAGCGGATATAGGTATGGATAATGAGATGGTATCAGCAAATAAACCTCGTTTTTCCTTAAATGGTAAGGAATATTTAATCGAAAGTGCCCTAACAGCGGAGGTTTCTATTGTTTATGCAAAGAAAGCAGACCCTTACGGAAATTTAATCTATGACAAAAGTGCACGTAATACGAACCCACTTGTCGCGATGGCGGGCAATATTACGATTGCCGAAGTTGACGAAATTGTCCCACTAGGGAGTTTAAATCCTGATGAAATTTTGACACCAGGGGTATTTGTTGATTATGTCTTTCCTTCGAAAGGAGTGAATTGGAAATGGGCATGGGAATAGACACTCGAAATCGAATGGCCAAAAGAGCGGCAGAGGAAATTCAAAATGGAATGGTTGTGAACTTAGGGATTGGGATACCTTCTTTAGTTCCTAACCATCTATCTACTCAATTAAATGTCATGTTTCATGCGGAAAATGGCATCGTCGGAATGGGACAGAGCCCTATTTCTGGTGAGGAAGATGAAAATCTATGTAATGCTGGTGGATTTCCGGTAACGATACGAACAGGAGCCTCTTATTGTGATAGTGCCGTAGCTTTTGGCATGATTCGTCGCGGGAGAATTGATGTCACAATATTAGGAGCTCTTCAGGTAAGCCAGAATGGGGATCTTGCAAATTGGATTGTACCTGGTAAAAAGGTACCCGGTATGGGGGGAGCCATGGAGCTTGCTCAAAAGGCGAAAAAGGTCATTGTCTTAATGAATCATATCGATAAAAATGGTGAATCCAAAATCGTTTCAAAATGCTCTCTACCATTAACTTCTGCTAACTGTGTCGATATGATTATCACTGAAATGGGTGTTTTTCAAATAGATGAAAGTGGCTTAGAACTTTGCGAGGTCTTCTTTCCGTTTACTGTTGAAGAGATTAAGAAATATACTGCCTGTGATTTTCGTGTATCTGAATCAGTAAAACAAATAGAGTACTAGGTTGAAAATAGAACTCTATTAAGGGAGTGATAAGAAATGGATGAAAAGACCTTAGTGAAGGAATGGTTGAAACGTAACCGGGCACGTGGGGCAAGGCTACTACAAAAGCTTGTCCAAGAGGATAGTACGAGAGGGAAAGAAAGTATCGCTCAAGCGATTGTGATTGAAAAATGCCGCCAGCTTGGTTTAGAGCTAGATATTTGGGAGATTGGTCAAGCGTCATTATTTGAACATCCCGCTTTTTGTTCAGATCGAAAGGATTTTAAAGGTAATCCAAATGTCGTTGCAGTTTTAAAAGGTGCTGGTGGTGGAAAGTCATTAATCCTAAATGGACATATTGATGTTGTGCCAGCAGGTGATTATCACACATGGAAGGATGACCCTTTTAGTGGCCTCATACAGAGTGGTAAATTATACGGCCGTGGTTCAACGGATATGAAGGGTGGAAATGTGGCCCTGTTATTAGCGATGGAATCTATTATTGCTAACCAGATTCAACTAAAGGGCGATGTTATTTTTCAGAGTGTCATAGAAGAAGAAAGTGGGGGGGCAGGAACTCTCGCAGCTGTAATAAGAGGCTATAAAGCAGATGGAGCCATTATTCCTGAGCCAACCAATATGAAGCTTTTTCCTAAACAACAAGGCTCCATGTGGTTCCGTATTTCCGTAAAAGGGAAGGCAGCCCACGGAGGTACACGTTATGAAGGAATTAGTGCAATAGAAAAATCATTGGTTGTCATTCAAGAATTGCAACAATTAGAAAAAGAAAGAAATGCACGGATAAATGACCCATTATATGAATCTATCCCGATTCCAATCCCTATTAACATAGGAAAAATTCAAAGTGGTGAATGGCCATCGTCTGTTCCTGACTTGGCTATCATTGAGGGGAGAATGGGTGTCGCCCCTGATGAAACCATGGAAAAAGCACAAGAAGAAATGACACGATGTTTACAAACGTTATGTAAAAAAGATAAATGGTTAATGGAAAACCCACCTTCAATTGAATGGTTTGGTGGAAGATGGTTGCCAGGAAGCCTAGAAAATGATCATCCTTTAATGGAAAGTTTATCACGTTGTTTTAAAGAGGTAAGAAACCAGGAACCAGTGATTGAAGCTTCGCCTTGGGGAACAGATGGGGGAATTTTATCGAGTATCGCTGATACACCGGTCGTTATTTTTGGCCCTGGTGTAACAGAAGTGGCCCATGACTCAAATGAATATATCGCCTTGGAAGAATTATATGCAGCTGCAGAAATTATCGCCTATACGATGATGGATTGGTGTGGAGTAGTGGATTAATTTAGGAGGAGATTAATTATGGCTAATATAAAAATGAAAACCGCAATTCCAGGACCAAAGGCGATCGAACTTTTAAAAAGAAAGGAATTAAATATTCCTGTTGGACCTTTTAATACAGTTAGGACCTTCGCCGTAAAAGGTGAAGGTGCGTTATTAACAGATATAGATGACAACACGTTTATTGATTTTGCTGGAGCGATTGGGACCTTGAATGTGGGGCATTGCCCCCCTCGAGTAGTAGAGGCACTTCATAAACAAGTGGATGCCTACCTACATCCTTGCTTTCATGTCATGATGTATGAGCCTTACATTCAACTAGCTGAAAAAATAAATGAAATCACTCCAGGTACCCATCGAAAAAAGACATTCTTTTTAAGTAGTGGTGCGGAAGCGGTCGAGAATGCAGTGAAAATTGCTCGGAAATATACAGGGCGTAAAGCGATTATTTCATTTGAAAGAGGATTTCACGGACGAACGTATATGGCGATGTCATTAACGAGTAAGGTAAAGCCGTACAAATTTGAATTCGGTCCGTTTGTGCCAGATACGTATAAATGGCCGTATCCGTATTATTTACGAAGTGAAGGGTTAGCGGAAGAACAGTTAGATGCTCAGCTTTTAAAAAGATTTGAAACGTTCTTTTTAAGTGAAGTACCACCAGAGGAAATTGCAGCCGTCATCATGGAGCCTGTTCAAGGTGAAGGTGGCTTCGTTATCCCATCTAAAGGATTTGTTCAAGGAGTGAAAGCTCTTTGCGAAAAACATGGAATCCTTTTTATTGCGGATGAGGTTCAAACTGGCTTTGGACGAACGGGTAAAATGTTTGCAATGGAGCATTTTGATGTGGTACCTGATTTAGTAACGATGTCCAAATCGATTGGCGCCGGTTTGCCAATTAGCGCTGTATCAGGTAGAGCTGAAATAATGGATTCTGCCAATACAGGCGAGATCGGTGGGACGTTTGGGGGAAGTCCATTAGGCTGTGTTGCGGCGTTAGAGGTGATTCGTACTATTGAAGAAGATGGGTTACTTGAAAGAGCAGAGCAAATTGGGGTAGCTTTTCAAAAACGATTTAAACCCCTTCAAACAAAGTTCGAACAAATAGCGGAAGTCCGTTCGTTAGGAGCAATGTGCGCGATCGAATTTGTGAAAGATAAAATGACAAACGAACCAAATAAAGAGCTTGTGCAGGAAATTATTCAAAATGCCCACAAAAATGGTTTAATTATCATGAGTGCAGGATTATACGGAAACATTATTCGCCTGCTAACTCCTTTAGTCATCACAGATGATCAATTGAACGAGGGATTTGACGTGCTAGAAAAAGTTATCTTGAGCAGCTGCAAACAAGGCATGGAAAACCTCCAAAAATAACAAATAAATGGTTAGCTTATTAAAGTAAATTAACCAAATGGGTTCATGAGGACAAAACTTATTTTAGTAGCCAGGAAAATGTCTTTAATAAGTGCTCTTAAAGACAAAACTCACTAGGAAATCGAGAAAAATGTCTTTAATAAGCGCTTTTAAAAACAAAACTCATTAGAATAGCAAATGAATTGTCAAAAAGGATCCCTCGCTCATGAACAATCAAACATTTAAAAACAACATCGAAAAAAAGTTTTTTATCACCACACAAGCTAAGGAGGTTCTATTTTGAAGCAACATCTTTGGATAAATGGTCAATCAGTTGAATCAACCAATTACTATCAATTAAAAAATCCTTATTCTGAAGAATTACTGGCTGATATCGCTACAGCAACTGAAGAAAATGTGAAGGCTGCGATTTCTGCGGCTGAAGGTGCTTTTCTTCAATGGAGAGAAACCCCAGCTTTCCGACGAGCTGATATCCTAGAAAATCTAGTTTCTTTATTAAAAGAAGAAAAAGAAGAATGTGCACGAATCATTGCACAGGAAGCGGCAAAGCCGTTAAAGACAGCTCGGGCTGAAGTAGATAGAACGATAATGACCTATCTTTTTGCTGCTCAAGAAGCAAGAAGAATTCATGGAGAAACCATTCCGTTAGATGCCGCGCCTGGAGGGGAAAACAGAGTTACCTATACTGTTAGAGAACCGATTGGTGTCATTGCTGCGATTACTCCGTTTAATTTTCCAATGAATTTAGTGGCACATAAAGTTGGCCCTGCCCTTGCAGCAGGAAATACCGTTGTGTTAAAACCTGCGAGCCAAACTCCTTTATCTGCCTATAAAATTGCTGAATTACTTCACAAGGCTGGTTTGCCTGACGGAGTTTTAAATGTTGTTACTGGTAGCGGTAAAATGGTTGGCGATGTCCTCATGAAGGATGAGAAAGTAAAAATGATTACTTTTACCGGTAGTCCTGAAGTGGGAAAATATATTAGAGAAAATGCTGGTTTAAAACGAGTGACTTTAGAATTAGGTTCAAACTCAGCTCTTATTATTGATGAAAATACCAATATCCAATCGATCATTTCAAGAGTGGTAACGGGTGCATTCAGTTTCCAAGGTCAAGTTTGTATTTCGATACAACGGATCTATGTCCACCAATCTCTTTTTGAAGAGTTTGTTGAAGCCTTTACGAAGGAAACCGCAAAGCTTCAAATTGGGGACCCATTAGATGAAGATACCGATTTATCGGCTTTGATTTCCCGA
>DASQIV010000434.1:0-2137 GCA_035631415.1 Pseudoneobacillus sp.
ATGAGAACTATGTCTTTGTACCAACAAAGTTTACGAAAAGAGCCATTATCAAAAATCATTTTATTTTTTTTGTATCGTAATGGTCCAAGCTGCTTCGCCAATTTGTTCGTAATTTGTTACTGTATTACCGGATTCAGCAGCCCAACGAGGTAGGCTTTCTGTTGCTTGTGTACAATCAAATTCAATAACTAATTCGTCTCCTGAATTTAATTCTTCCATTACGTTTTTAGCTTCTACTAACGGGAATGGACAAACCTTCCCCATTACTTCTAATGTCTTTTTCATGATCCATCCTCCTAAGCGGTTTTAATCGTTGAGTTTGTTATGGCAGTTCTTTTTCTTGCCTGTGGACGAACAAAAATAAAATAAGACGCAGTCCATGTTCCTAAAATCATAAATACTAATCCAATCCAGCCCTGCCACGTCATCATAGCAGTCATTACTAATCCATTACCAATAGAACATCCACCGGCTAAACTAGCTCCAAAGCCCATTAATATTCCACCTATAAAACTAGTAATTCCTGTTTTGGCATCAGGCATACGAAAACGAAATTCACGGCTTGCTTTAGCTGCAATAAAGGAACCCATCAGAATGCCAAGGACAAGGAAAACTCCCCAATTTAAAACTTTTACATCTCCACTTACTAAATATTGAAGAATATTAGCTGAAGGAGTAGTGATGCCAAGGCCAAACACTCTTCCTGTTGCAGCACTTAGGGGCCATGCTAAAGTAGCGATAAGACCAACTAATAATGCTGTAAAAAATGGGTGCCAGCGTTTTTCGAATAATAAATGAGCAAGCCCAGTTCGTTTAGACTTCATTGAAGGAATGGCTACCTTTGGCTTTCTTAGTTCTTTCGCGACAATCCCAATCACAATTGCTACAAATAAAGCAATGAATATCCAAACAGATAGCCCCGTACTTTCTGAAATCGAATTTGCAGGAAGCTGAACAGCTTGAAAAGATGTATTAACAGATGCTAACGGGCCAGACTTCATTATAGCGCTCATAACCATATAGCCTGCTAGAGCAATCCAACTTCCAATTAGACCTTCACCTGCTCGGTACCATGTTCCTGTTGCACATCCCCCAGCTAGAACAATTCCTATACCAAAAATAAATGCCCCTACGATAACAGCAATCCATGGAAAGGCTCCTGCAGAAAATTGAAAAACATCGAATTGAATGAAAGAATATACGCCTACACTTTGCACAGCAATGGCAATTAATAAGGCATAAAACATGCGATTATCTTTAGCTATATACATATCTCTGAAACCACCAGTAAGGCAGAATCGCCCTCTTTGCATCACAAAACCAAGCAATCCTCCACAAAGTAGTCCAGTTAAGATCATTTGTATCATATTCATCCTCCTTTTTTAAAATAACCTAGTAAACCGATAAGAATTATAATAATATCTGTCTTTCATTTCGTCAATTCTTAAATTTTGGTTATTTTTTTCTAAGGAGCACAAAAAACTAGTCCCAAGTGAATGTTCACACCCGGGACTAGTTATCTTAAATTTTAATATTTGATTATCGAAAAAAGCTCTATTTCTTACAAAAATGAAACAATCAACCCATCTTTCCCAGCATATGTGCCCATGGTTGCGCCCATATAATGAATGATTACATCTTTTGGATGGAATTGTTCGATAATTTCCTGCTTTAACGTTTCAGCCTCTTCAATATTTCCTGTATGTGTGATACCGAAGGTTATATTAGAGAAATCGGATTCTCTTTCATGAATAACTTCTAGTACTCTCTTAAAAAATTTCTTTTTACCTCTTATTTTCTCAAGTATCTCTACCTTGCCGTTATCCGCCTCTAGGATCACCTTAATATTAAGAATTTTTGCGATTGAGCCTTGAAACTTGCTAAGACGTCCACCTTTTACGATATTTTCCAATGTATCTAAAAGAACGAGTATATTCATCTTTTTTCTGTATTCTGTTAACTGAGATATGATTTCCTCCATTGTATGTCCTTGTTGAGCAAGCTTTGCAGCTCGAATCACGAGAATCCCATGGGCCAATGAACCCGCTAGTGTATCAAAAACGGTAACATTTGCTTCAGAGAGCTCTTTACCAATACTTGCTGATTGATAAGTACCACTTAGTCCAGAAGAAATAGT
>DASQIV010000435.1:0-5436 GCA_035631415.1 Pseudoneobacillus sp.
TATATTAGCTATGTGAAAACAGAAACCAGCCGTCGAGAGCTGCAATCCAATGCTTTTGTAGAAGAATCGGTTGATCAAATTTGGATTGCTGATATCGATGGAAAAACCAAACGAGTTGTTACAGCAAACACTCCCAATTATTATATCAGTTAACAGGATTGGTTGAGTCAACTTAAACCGAGCAATGTGCCACAAGTACTTACCATTACTGGCTTGTACAGCTACTACAATCCGGTGTGGAGCAGTGATTCGAAAAGTGTTTACGTGTTGAAAAATCAAAACATGGAAGGCGCAAAAATGAGGATCATGCGAATCGACCTCTCGGAAGATGCCCTTTCCGAAAAAGAGGTAGTAAAAGCGTTTAACCAAGCAACTATAAGCAGAGACCTTGATTTTGCACGTAGTCTATTAAAGAACCACCAAGAGTTTATCATTCCTTCTAATCCGCACCCTGTTAGTTATTCAATTGTTAAGTCAGGGACAGAGAACGGTCGTAAATATGTAGATGTAGAAGAAAACTGGGCATACACAGCTAATCCCTATTATCAGATTAAAAATGTTCGTTATTTTCTATCAAGCTCTGAACATGGCTATTTAATAGACGAGATGAAAGACCTTCCTGGGGGAGTGGAGGTTGGAGAACAAAAGGATGGATCCATCTCCATTCGTAAAGGAGCTGGTAACAATACTGAGGAAACACTAATCATAAAAGATTCCATTCCAAAAGAACTGTTACCTAAAGGAGATTATCGTATTGCATCCTTAGCTTATTTACCGAAACAGGGCCAGCTTGTTTTTGTTCTACAGGTATTACAAGATACAGCGTTTAATCAACCTTCTTCGGTAAAAGTAATTGTTTATGATAGCAAGGAAAAATCTTTTACTCTTAAAGAAACAGTAACGGAATTGGCCGGAATGAAGAATATTGGTGTGGAGAATATCATTGTTTCTCCGAATGGAAAGTTTGCCGCATTAGATCTTTTCTCCGATGACGATAAAGAATTCCATACACAGGTTCTAGTCATCGATCTTGAACAGGGTAAAAATCAATTCCTTTACGATAAAGTGGCCAACACCATTGTAGAGGGAACCCGTACTCATTATTGGGATGGAGACAGGTTACATTTTATATTAACAAGCAATGGGCAAGAAATGAATTACCAATGGGACGCTGCTAGGGGAAGATTAAAGCAACCATAATTCTAAAGAAAGGGCACCTGCCGAAATGGTATGGTGCCTTTTGAATTGTAGGCGGACGAATTCTGATTCATAACCACCATCTATTCTAGAAGAAGAGAGGTCTATAAAAAAGGTTCATGCCGACCAATCCGAGCCCAAAAGGAAGAATAGATTAAACAGCCTGACCATAAATTAGTTCTATTTATCTACCTTCGAAACTAGAATAATACTGAAAACGTTTTCAAGAATTTTCTGAAAATATTAATTGACTGAATTCTCTAAATATATTATTATTCAACTAATAATATTTTTCGGGTATCGAAGGATATGAAACCAAAAGAAAGTGGAGGGATAGTATGTCTCAGATGTTAGCTTTAGTTATTCTTTTGTTTATTTTATTTCTTGGAGATGTTGTTGCTGTTCGTACAAAAGCTTGGGTTCCATCTATGTTCATTTGCGCAACGTTGTTTCTTCTAGGCTATTGGACATTCTTTCCGCCGAATATCGTAGAACTGGCAGGTGTACCGCCAGTTGTTGCGACCATGTTGATGTACCTACTAATTACGAATATGGGTACTTTGTTATCACTTCAAGAATTGAAAAAGCAATGGAAGACTATTTTAATCGCTCTTTCAGGTATTTTAGGAATTGTTGCAATATTATTAACGGTTGGTTCAGTACTTTTCGGTTATCAAACAATGGTGGTTGCAGTACCTCCTTTAGTAGGTGGTGTGGTATCAGCCTTAATCATGTCAGAAGGGGCAAAAGAAGCTGGACTAGTTTCACTTTCCGTTTTTGCAATTGTAATCTATGTTATGCAAGGTTTTGCAGGCTATCCAATTACGTCAGTTATGTTGAAAAAAGAAGGTAGAAGACTTCTAAAGCAATATCGTAATGGAGAATTAGCAGGACAAGGAGCAGCTGCCTCAGAGATCGCTGCTACAGCAGTAGAGACTACAGAACTTAAATTATTTAAAAATTTGCCAGAAAAATATAATACAGATTTCTTTAAATTTTTAAGATTAGCATTGGTAGCTTTCTTAGCTTTCCAAACTTCTACTTTATTAGCACCCGTTGTTTCTATTAGCCCATTTGTTATTTGTTTATTATTTGGGATTATTGCAACAAGTGTTGGTTTCCTTGAAAAGCAAGTTTTACAAAAAGCAAATGGCTTCGGATTTGCCATTATGGGTCTAATGCTATTCATTTTTGATGGCTTAAAAAAGGCAACGCCAGACATGATGGTTGAGCTCCTTTATCCTCTTATCGGTACAATTGTTTTAGGGGTTATCGGTATGTATATCTTCTCATTCTTCATGGGTAAGGTACTAAAAGTGAGTAAGGAAATGGCTTTTGCTGTTTCATTGACAGCACTATATGGATTCCCGGCCGATTACATTATTACAAATGAAGTAATCAAAACATTAACTGATGATGAAAAAGAGCGAGACGTACTGACTAGCAAGATGCTACCGCCAATGCTTGTAGGTGGTTTCATCACTGTTACCATCGTATCAGTTATTCTAGCAGGTATCTTTGTCGGATTCTTGTAAAAAACGGAGGGGTAGATAGTGAAGGACCTTCAAACTAGCATTGAAGAGCATATCGAGTCGATTAGTAAATTCACTGCAACACCAGGAAAAGGAACAACACGCCTCACATATAGTCAAGAGGATTTGCAGGCACGAAATTATATAAAGGAAAAAATGACAGAATACGGTTTACAGGTTCGAGAAGATGGTTTTGGGAATATTTTTGGCAAGCTGGAAGGGTCACTACAAGATGCACCTAGTGTTCTTATCGGTTCCCATTTTGACTCTGTTCCAAATGGAGGTGCCTATGATGGCCCCGCAGGTGTAATAGCGGGGCTTGAGGTAGCTGCTCTTTTTTCAAAAAATGGATTGAAACCGAAATATCCATTAGAAGTTATCGCTCTTGTTGAAGAAGAAGGCTCGAGATTTGGTGGCGGATTAATGGGATCTAGAGGGATAACCGGATTGCTTACTGAGGAAGATTTTAAAAATCTAAAAGATAGAGATGGCATCTCTACCATTGATGCGATGGCAAAAATTGGACTAGATTCAACTCTTCCAAAAAAGAGAGATCCCAAAACGATGAAGGCATTCTTAGAATTGCATATTGAGCAGGGTCCTATTCTTGAAGAAAAAGATATTCCAATTGGGATCGTCGAAGCCATTGTTGGTTTAACACAATTGGAAGTGACGGTTGAAGGTCAAGCTGGGCATGCAGGAACAACTCCAATGGATCGACGTTCGGATGCGTTAGTTGCTACAGCTAAGATTATTTCACAATTACCTGAATTGGCTACCCATGAGGGAGAAGGAACTGTCATCACCACCGGCCGTTTGAATGTTTTTCCAAACGGGGCAAATGTCATACCAGATAAAGTGGTCTTCACAGTGGACATTCGATCAGGTAAAGAAGAACATGTTCAAAATGTCATCGAAAAAGTGAACTACTTAGTAGAGTCATATAATGGAAATGGAATTCGTACCTCTAGTGAGCAACTATTATATATTCAGCCAAAAGCAATGAATGCTGAAATTATTTCACTTTTAAAGCAAAAAAGTAGTGAATTAGATGTTCAGTCTTGTTCGATAAATAGTGGAGCAGGGCATGACGCGATGGTACTTTCGGATTTTACTAGTGTTGGGATGGTTTTTATACCTAGCAAAGATGGTTTAAGTCATTGTCCAGAAGAGTGGTCGGATTCGCTGCATCTAGCGAATGCAGTACAAATACTCTATGAAACAGCTAAGAAGTTAACGGAGGTAGAGTAAATATGATTCATTCTAAACTAAAAGCAGCGATTCAAATCTATAGTGAGGAACTGACAGAGTTAAGAAGGAAACTTCACAGCCAACCTGAAATAGCGTGGGAGGAAAAACGAACGACAGCTTTTGTTTGTGATTACCTTGATCAGCTAGGGATTCCTTACCATAGAACGGAACCTACTGGTGTGATTGCTAATATTCAAGGTGGAAAACCAGGTAAAACAGTGGCATTAAGAGGAGACATGGACGCATTACCTGTGGAAGAGCTTAATAAAAATTTACCATATGTCTCCAAGGAAGATGGGAAAATGCATGCATGTGGGCATGATGCCCATACGGCGATGCTGTTAATAGCAGCGAAAGCACTTAATGAAATAAAAGACGAGCTACCTGGAAAGGTTCGTCTTATCTTTCAACCGGCAGAGGAAATTGCGCAAGGAGCAAAGGAAATGGTCAGACAGGGTGCAATGGAGGGAGTTGATAACGTTTTTGGGATTCACATTTGGTCTCAAATGCCGACTCATAAAGTTTCATGTACACCTGGACCTTCGTTCGCTTCGGGAGATTTTTTCACCGTGAGCTTCAAAGGAAAAGGAGGCCACGGTGCTATGCCTCATGATTGTATTGACGCTGCAATCGTTGCTTCTTCCTTTGTGATGAATGTGCAAAGCGTTGTGTCAAGAACGATTGACACTCAGAAACCAGCAGTTTTGACAATTGGAAGAATGGATGTAGGCACACGTTTTAATGTCATTGCCGAAAATGCATGGATTGAAGGAACAGCACGCTGTTTCGATCCCGAAACAAGGGACCATATTGAAAAACAACTCCAGCATTATGCCGAACATGTCGCTGCGACTTACGGGGCTACGGCGAAGGTTGAATACATGAGAGGATCTCAAGCGGTCATTAATGATGAATATAGTGCAAAACTTGTCCAAAAGGTCGCTTCAGAAGCATTTGGCGAGGATGCTCTCTTTAATGAAAAGCCGACCATGGGTGGCGAAGACTTTAGCTTTTTCCTGGATAAAGCACCTGGAAGCTTTGCACTCGTAGGAAGCGGAAATCCGGAGAAAGACACAGAATGGGTGCACCATCACGGCAAGTTCAACATCGATGAAGAAGCACTTGTAACTGGCGCTGAACTTTATGCACAATATGCCTGGGCTTACTTGAATGAATAGTTGAGACTTACTAAATAGGTACCCGTAAATTAAAAAAGAGTGCTAGTACATTTGCCATTCAAGTGTACTAGCACTCTTTTAAAAATGAAGAGCTAAGGAATAATCCTTAGCTCTGTTTCATTTCATTACTTGGTAACAGCAATAATTCCTTCTTCATCGTCCAGTACTAGCTCAATTCCAACATAAGGATCACGATTTAAAAACTCATCCAGCCATAAGCGTAAAGCTTCGATAATGTTAAGGGTGATAAGCACCTGTTTGCGCCCGTCCACGTAGGC
>DASQIV010000436.1:0-6707 GCA_035631415.1 Pseudoneobacillus sp.
ATTTTGACTGCATTTGTCATGTAGTGTAGAAGTTCCGTTTCTTGATAGACAATTTCCATTGCTCTACCACCAAGTACATAGGAAGGTCGAACCAAAACTGGGTAGCCAATTTCATTCGCAATTTCAACGGCTTCTGAAACAGAAAGTGCTGTTTTTCCTAAAGGTTGCGGAATAGCGAGACTTACTAGTGCTTGCTCAAATTTGTTACGATTTTCCGCTCTATCTAAATCTTCAAGACTCGTTCCTAAAATTTTAACTCCTCTTTGAACAAGTTCAGATGCTAGATTGATAGCTGTTTGACCACCAAACTGTACCACTACGCCAATCGGTTGTTCTAGATCAATTACATGCATGACGTCCTCGATAGTTAGTGGTTCAAAATAAAGCTTATCCGAGATACTAAAATCGGTTGAAACTGTTTCCGGATTACTATTAATTATGATCGCTTCATAGCCTGCTTCTTTAATAGCCCAAACAGAATGGACAGTCGCATAATCAAATTCAATTCCTTGACCGATACGAATTGGCCCAGAGCCTAATACCAACACACTTTTACGGTTTGTTACCACTGATTCATTTTCTTCTTCATACGTTCCATAAAAATAAGGCGTTTCAGATTCAAATTCAGCGGCACACGTATCAACCATTTTATAAACGGGAATAATTTCATTTTCTTTACGCCATTGATACACCTCAAAATCTGTTGATTCCCAAAACTTTGCCAGAGTCTTATCAGAAAATCCTTTTTCCTTTGCGATTTTTCCAATTTCATAATCAAATCGGTTCTTCATGACTGTTTTTTCAAAGGTAACAATTCCTTCTATTTTCTTCAAGAAAAACAGGTCAATTAAACTCCATTCATGAATGGCTTCGATTGAAACCCCTCGTTTAATCGCTTCAGCGATGTAAAATAATCTCTCATCTCCAGCTTTGCGAATACGTTTTTCAATTGTTTCATTATCTATTTGGTCAGCATTTGCTAGTTCTAAGTGATAGATATTGGATTCGAGCGAACGAACCGCTTTTAAAAGAGATTCTTCGAAGGTTCTTCCAATAGCCATTACCTCCCCAGTTGCTTTCATTTGAGTGCCAAGAGATCGATTGGCTGATTCAAATTTATCAAACGGCCATCTAGGAATTTTCGTTACTATATAATCTAATGCAGGTTCAAAACTTGCATATGTTTTACCAGTTACTGGATTCATCATTTCATCAAGTGTTAACCCGACTGCAATTTTAGACGCAAGTTTTGCAATTGGATAGCCTGTTGCTTTTGACGCTAATGCGGATGAACGACTTACTCTTGGGTTAACTTCAATGATATAGTAGTTAAAGCTGTTTGGATCTAGAGCAAGTTGAACATTACATCCACCTTCGATTTTAAGTGCACGGATAATTTTTAATGATACATTTCGTAACAGCTGGTATTCCCTGTCGCTCAAGGTTTGGCTAGGTGCAACAACAATCGAATCACCTGTATGTACACCAACAGGATCAAAGTTCTCCATATTACATACCACAATCGCATTATCATTAGAATCACGCATAACTTCGTATTCGATTTCTTTAAAGCCAGCAATGCTTCTTTCTAATAAACACTGTCCTACTGGACTATTTTTCAAACCGCTAGCAACGATTTCGATTAAGTCCTCTTCATCATGGCAAATTCCTCCACCTGTACCTCCAAGAGTAAAAGCCGGACGAACAATGACTGGATAACCAATTTCACTTACAAATTGATAGGCTTCCTCTAAATTATGGACAATTTCACTTTCAGGAACAGGTTCATTTAATTCGTTCATTAAATCCTTAAATAATTCCCGATCCTCTGCTTGTTTAATGGCTGAAAGCTTTGTTCCAAGAATCTCAACACCACATTCTTCCAATATTCCAGATTCCGCTAATTCCACCGCAATATTTAAACCGGTTTGACCTCCAAGTGTTGCGAGAATAGCATCAGGGCGTTCTTTACGAATGATTCTACTTACGAACTCTAGGGTTAATGGTTCAATATAAACCACATCAGCCATTTCTGTGTCTGTCATAATGGTGGCTGGGTTGGAATTAACGAGGATTACCTTATATCCCTCTTCCTTTAAGGCAATACAAGCTTGCGTTCCAGCATAATCAAATTCTGCTGCTTGACCTATAATAATCGGACCGGAACCAATAACTAGAATAGAATTTATATCTGTACGTTTTGGCATGCTGAAACCCCTTCCTGTTTTACACTCTTTACCATATTTAAAAATTGATCAAATAAGTTGTTAGCATCTTCTGGTCCTGGTGAGCTTTCCGGATGATATTGAACGGTAAATGCTGATACCTCTTTATGTTTTAACCCCTCAATTGTTCCATCATTTAAAGCAATATGAGTAATTTCTAAAGGTGTCCCAGAAAGTGACTCTTCTTCAACAGTATAACCATGGTTTTGAGAGGTAATGGCGACTTTACCAGTTTGTAATTCTTTAACTGGATGGTTTGAACCTCGATGACCAAATTTCATTTTTGATGTGTCTGCCCCACATGCTAAGGCAAAAAGTTGGTGTCCTAAACAGATACCAAACATCGGTACCTTTCCAAGAATTCCTTTAATCATTTCAACCGCTTCAGGAACATCCTTTGGATCTCCTGGTCCATTTGAAAGCATAATACCATCCGGTCGAAGTTGTAATATTTCTGTCGCACTTGTATTATAAGGGACTACAATTACATCACAATCACGCTTATTTAATTCCCGTAATATACCATGCTTCATTCCAAAATCGACCAGAACAATTCGATAGCTACGTCCTGGGCTTGGATATGCTGTTTTCGTTGATACTTGCTCCACTTGATTATTTGCTAATTTCTTTTGACGAAGTTGAAGAAGAACATCCTCAACATTCTGCTCCATTCCACAAATGGCTCCCTTCAGAGTTCCATACCTGCGAATTATTCTCGTTAATTTCCTTGTATCTACACCCGCAATAGCTGGAATATTTCTCATCTTAAAATATTGATCAAGTGTCCATTCGTTTCTCCAATTAGAAGGGAAATCTGTCGTTTCTTTCACAATAAAGCCACTAATTGCAGGATGAATGGATTCAAAATCATCTCGATTAATTCCGTAATTTCCGATTAAAGGGTAAGTTAATGTAACAATTTGCCCACAATAAGATGGATCAGAAAGGATTTCCTGGTAGCCTGTCATTCCAGTATTAAAGACAACTTCACCAATTTTTTCAACATCACTGCCAAATCCCTTGCCAACAAAAACAGTACCGTCCTCTAAGATTAATTGTCGTTTCATACTTCCACCCCTTCTTTATTCCAGATGATTTCCCCTTCAACTATAGTCATTACCGGCCAACCTTGACATGTCCATCCAGTAAAAGGTGTATTCTTACCCTTTGATAAAAATTCACCTGGATTAATCGGTTGTTCTTTTTCTAAATCAATAAGTACTAGATCAGCTATTTTCCCCACTTCAATTTCTCCATAAGGAAGGTTAAAGGCCTCAGCAGGCTTTGTAGTTAAAAATTTTATTAATTGTTGAAGGTTGATAATTTCCTTTTTTACTAGATTGGTATAAAGCAAAGGAAATGCTGTTTCTAAACCGACAATTCCAAACGGTGCAAGCTCCATACCTTCAGCTTTTTCTTCTTCAGTATGTGGCGCGTGGTCTGTTGCAATAAAATCAATCGTTCCATCCAGTAATCCCTCAATTAAAGCTAAACGGTCTGCTTCTCCACGTAAGGGTGGATTCATTTTAAAATTCGCGTCTAACGAAGGGATGTTCTCTTCACTTAATAAAAGATGGTGAGGAGTAACTTCTGCGGTCACATTTATTCCAGCTCTTTTGGCATCGCGAACAATTCGAACGGATTCCTTTGTACTTATATGGCACACATGATAATGGCAGCCAGTGCTTTCAGAAAGCAAAACATCTCTAGCGATATGAACAGATTCACAAACAGAAGGAATTCCTTTTAACCCATTTTCTTTTGAAAAATTCCCTTCATGTACACAACCTTTATGGATTAACGTATTATCTTCACAATGAGCAACGATAGCCATATCCAATTTGGCAGCTGTTTTCATGGCTTCAAACATCATTCCTGCAGATTGAATGCCTACGCCATCATCTGTAAAAGCAAAGGCACCTGCTTCTTTTAATTCTTGAAAATTGGTAAGCTCTTGACCTAATTCTCTTATTGAAATCGAGGCATACGGCAATACCCGAACATGTGCAGTTTCTTTAATCTTTTCATTTAGCCAGTTTAGTTGCTTCTTACTATCTGGAACGGGTCGTGTATTCGGCATTGCTGCGATAGTTGTAAAGCCACCCTTTGCTGCAGCTTTCGTTCCCGTTTCAATCGTTTCTTTTCTTTCTCCGCCAGGCTCACGAAGATGAACGTGGAGGTCAATAAAACCTGGTGCTAATAATAACCCTTTTGCATCGATAATGGATTCATTTAATTCAGAGATTTCCTGATCAATTTTTACAATCTTTCCATCCTTTATTAAAACATCAACTATCTCTAGTCCCTTATCTGTAAATAGGTTCGCTTTTTTGATTAACATGCTGTTGTCCTCCCTTTTGAGTTGATTCGAGTACGTTTTTTAAGACAGCCATACGGACAAACACACCATTTTCCATTTGTTTAAAAATTCTTGAACGTTCACACTCAACTAATTCATCCGCAATTTCAACATTTCGATTAACTGGAGCTGGATGCATAATGATACTATTTGGCTTCATTTTCTTCTCTCGTTCAACGGTTAAACCATATTTCTGATGGTAGTCATTAGCTGTGAATGAATCATTTTCTGAATGACGTTCATGCTGAATTCGCAAAAGCATCACCACATCAGCGCTTTTAATAGCATCGTCTATAGCTTCGTAAGGACATTCTTTAACCATTTCCTGATCAAACCAATCTTCCGGTCCTGAAAAGACTACATCTGCACCTAACCGAATTAGAGCATCTGCATTCGATCTCGCTACTCTACTGTGTTTGATATCACCAATAATGGCGATTTTCAGACCATTAAAACATCCAAATTGCTGCTGAATCGTAAATAAATCTAATAAAGATTGAGTTGGATGATGTCCACATCCATCACCACCGTTAACAATTGGAATCTTCACATTACTTAGCCATCCATCATAGTAGCGATCCTTTTCATGTCGAATAACAACTGCATTAACGCCTAGAGATTCTAAGGTTTTCACTGTATCGTAAAGTGTTTCCCCTTTTAAAACACTCGAATAATTCGTTTCAAAAGGTATGATGGACAGACCTAAACGCCTTTGGGCTACTTCAAAGCTACATTTTGTTCTTGTACTTGGCTCAAAGAATAAATTTGCAACAAACGTCTGTTTATCTGGAGTCCATTGCATTCCCTCGGAAAATCCTTTCGCATCTTCTAATATGGCAAGAATTTCATTTACGGATAACTCAGAGGTTGTCAACAAGTGATTCATTAAGCCTCTCCCCTTTTTTCTTATATATAAGAATGATTTTATAAAAAAACACCCTGAACCATTTTGTTCAGGGTGTTTTTGGCCAGTGTGGAAAAAAGGTTAAACTACCCTTTTATCCCTACTAGACAGATGAAGCAAACACCCTTTTAAGCCTCTCTGGACTTGTTTAAAAGGTTTACGCTACTCGGTTTTCGTTATTAGATTGTTCTTCAAATAAGTCTTCATTTACTGGCTCTCTTCCAGGTAAAATAAAGTTCAACAAAATTCCAATGATTGCTGCAAGAGCCATACCTTGGATTTGGAATTGATCTGATACTTTTATGAAAGCTCCACCGATTCCAATGACTAATATTACAGATGAAATAACCAGATTACGTTTGTCACCAAAATCAATTTTACTATCCACTAACATACGTAGTCCAGATGATGCGATGATTCCGAAAAGAAGGATTGATACTCCACCCATAACCGGAGTTGGAATCGTGCTAATTAAGGCCGTAATTTTCCCAACGAAACCGAAGACTGTTGCAAGAACTGCTGCTCCGAATATAACATAGACGCTGTACACTCTTGTAATCGCTAATACTCCAATATTTTCACCATAAGTTGTCTTTGGTGGCCCACCAATTAAACCTGAAATCATTGTTGCCATCCCATCTCCTAAAATAGAGCGGTGTAAGCCAGGTTCTTTAAAGTAATTTCGACCTACTACTTTATTCAATACTAATTGGTGTCCAATATGTTCTGAAAGAGTTACAATTGCAACTGGTACCATTAATAAAACAATATCTAGGGTGATTTTAACTTGATAATCAACCCCAGGGAATAAGAAGTCAGGCATTTGAAGCCATTTTGCCTCTTGAACTGGTGTGAAGTCAACAACTCCGACTGCTAGTGCATAGACATATCCAACAATAATCCCGAAAAGAATTGGGATCAGGCTCATCATCCCTTTAAAATAGATAGAACAAACAATTGTTGCCGCTAAAGTGACTAAAGCTATAGAAAAAAGCAGTAAACTGTATTCCTTTGTAACTTGATCAATCATAGCCATATCAACCGCAGTACCTGCTAACGCTAATCCAATGACAATGATAACTGGACCTACTACAATCGGCGGTAAAATATTCATTATCCATTTGTAACCCGCTTGCTTAATAATAAGTGCTACGATACCGTAAACAAGTCCAGCCAAGAAGGTTCCCACCATTGCCGCTCCTGGACCACCTGTTGCTTT
>DASQIV010000437.1:0-3102 GCA_035631415.1 Pseudoneobacillus sp.
GAAATTCCGGTAATACCTGTTTTTTGGATTGCTGGAGAAGATCATGATTATCATGAGGTAAATCACTTATATGTTCCTAATGAACAAACATTAGTTAAAAAGGTGTACCCTGAAAAAGTTAATCAAAAGAAAATGGTTTCAGACATTGCTTTGAATCAAGAACTATGTTTACTTTGGGCTAAGGAAGTTGTAGAAGGCTTAGGAGAAGCTGAATATACACAGGAAATTCAAACCTTTATTGAAGAAGCGATTCAGAAATCTAGACATTTTGTTGACTTTTTTGCTTTTTTTGTGATGGAACTATTTAAGCACAAAGGATTACTTATCGTTGACTCTGGAAATTCGGATCTTAGAAGAATTGAAAGAGAGGTCTTTTTAAAACAGATAGAAAGTAATCAAGATATTTCAATAGCTTTGCAACAGCAACAACAAGAAATTTCTAATAATGGGTTTACTCTTACAATTGAAGCTCAGGAAAATTCAGCGAATCTTTTTTATTATGAAGAAAAATTCAACGAAAGATTGTTGCTTGAGTATCATGATGATAAGAAGACATATATCAGTAAGAATAAAGTCGTCTCCTTTACAGAAGCTCAATTATTGCATATTGCGAATGAATTTCCTGAAAGATTAAGCAATAATGTTGTTACTAGACCTCTTATGCAAGAGTCTCTTTTTCCGACAATTGCATTTATTGCGGGGCCAGGAGAAATTGCTTATTGGGCAGAGTTGAAAAAGGTATTTGAAGTTTTTGCAATCAAAATGCCACCAATTGTTCCAAGATTAAATATAACGATATTGGAAAGAGCCGTTGAAAGAGACATTGAAGACCTAGGTCTCACAATTGAAGAGGTATTACGTTCAGGAACATCTAAAGCTGTTAATAGTTTTTTTTCCTCAGTGAAAGATGTTGAGTTAGAGGAACAGTTTAATCATATTAAAGAGCAGGTATCACAACAATATCATATTATTGAACAAAAGCTTACGAATTTAGATAGAGGCCTATTACCTCTTTTAAATAAAAATGAGTTAAAATTAATGGAACAAATTGATTTTATGAAAGCGAAAATTGACCAATCCATTCAACAAAAACATGCAAATACATTTCAAAAATTTAATCGAATTGAAAATTCCCTTCGTCCAAATGGAGTTCCCCAGGAAAGAGTTTGGAATATCTTGTATTTCTTAAACAGATATGGATTTTCATTAATTGATGATTTGATGGAATTACCTTTAATATTTGATGGGCTTCACAAAGTAATCAGGTTATAAATAAATATAGTGACCGAAAAACTCTATCGTTTTTGATAGAGTTTTTTTATTGGAAATTAAAGGTTTTTTTATAAGTAGGGCGAATAATTAAAAAAAGGGTGGAGGAAAGTGGGGGAATGTGGTACATTTTAGATAGAAAGTGGGTGTAGTGGGTATGTTCATGGGTGAGCACCATCATAACATTGATAGCAAAGGGCGATTGATCGTACCTGCTAAATTTCGTGACAATCTTGGTGAAATGTTCGTTATTACTAGAGGATTGGATCAATGTTTATTTGGTTACCCATTAACTGAGTGGAAGGAAATTGAAATTAAACTTAAAGCCCTACCACTTACTAAAAAAGATGCCCGTGCATTTACAAGGTTTTTCTTTTCTGGTGCTACTGAGAGTGAAATTGACAAACAGGGAAGAATTAATATACCCACACCTCTTTTGCAATATGCAAAACTAGAAAAAGAATGTGTTATTTTAGGGGTATCCAATCGAATTGAAATATGGAGCAAGCAGATTTGGGAAGACTATTTTAATGAGTCAGAGGAATCTTTTGCAGAAATTGCGGAAAATATGATTGGGTTTGATATATAATAAACAAATGTTTTTCTCCAATTTCGTTAAATGACTTTTAAATTTTTGAGAATCCTAAATATAGCTCCAGGCGCAAAGTTATCTGCGTATGTGTAATTTGAATTGGAAAGGTGGATAAAAATGTTTAATCACACAACAGTGCTTTTGAAAGAAACCGTTGAAGGTTTAAATATTAAGCCAGATGGGACATATGTCGATTGTACATTAGGAGGAGCTGGCCATAGTGAGCTTATCCTCTCCCAACTATCAGATCAAGGTAGACTATTTGCTTTCGATCAAGATCAGATTGCAATCAATCATGCAAAAGATAAGTTATCTAAATATGAAGGTCGTGTAACCTTCATTAAAAGTAACTTTCTTCATTTAAAAGAAAAGTTAGAGGAATTAGGAATAGAAAAAGTTGATGGTATTCTTTATGATCTTGGTGTATCTTCACCTCAACTTGATACACCTGAACGTGGATTTAGTTATCATCATGATGCTCCACTTGATATGAGAATGGATAATGAGGCGGAAGTATCTGCTTTTGATGTCGTGAATGAGTGGGCATATGAGGATTTAGTAAGAATCTTTTTTCAATACGGCGAGGAAAAATTCTCTAAGCAGATTGCTAGGAAAATAGAAGCTGCAAGAGCTACTAGACCAATCCAAACAACTGGTGAATTAGTTGAATTGATAAAAGATGGAATCCCGGCTCCTGCAAGGAGAAAAGGTGGACATCCTGCAAAACGAATTTTCCAAGCTATAAGAATTGCAGTTAATGATGAGTTGGCTGTTTTTGAAAGATCATTAGAGCAGGCCATTAACATTTTAAATCCTGGAGGAAGAATTAGCGTTATTACCTTCCATTCTTTAGAAGACCGTATTTGCAAAGTACTCTTTAAAAAGGAAAGTGAAGGGCCACAATTACCCCCGGGTTTGCCATTTGTACCACAAGGATATGAACCAGCTCTAAAACTAATCACAAGAAAACCAATTCTACCGTCTGAGGAAGAATTAGAACATAATAAACGAGCACGATCAGCAAAACTTCGTATAGCAGAAAAAATATCATGATGAGGCACTGGAGGGGAAAAAATGAGTAATTTAGCCAGAAAACTTGAAAAAGAATATCATTACGAACCACAAAGAAAAATGGGGAAGGGATTAAAACCCAATAAAGATAAGCAAGCTTGGTTAACACCGGGAGAGAAAATATTGGGGTTGTTTTTTGGAGCGATTGTTTGTTTCGGTGCGGTTCAAAT
>DASQIV010000438.1:0-2132 GCA_035631415.1 Pseudoneobacillus sp.
GGGGTTACACTGATTCCATTTGGAGTTTTATCTACGGCTATTGTATCAATAACATTATTTTGATTGTTATCAATGACACTGAGAGTATTATCAAACATATTAGTCACAAATACATATTGATTATCTGGACTAATCACAACACCGTGTGCGCCTTTGCCAGTCTCAATGGTAGCTATAACTTCTTTGGTTAGTAAGTCAATTTTTGTTACAGAGTTAGATGGATTATCGACTGAACCTTGGTTCGCAATAAAGGCAAATAAATTATCCGGTTGAATATATACTTGAGCTGGACCATTTCCCACTTCCACTTTTGTTATTTCCCCTGTTTCTACATCCACTATAGCAACTGCATTATCTGTGTGCAGAGTAGCTAATAAAGTTTTCCCGTCAGTTGTGATTGCAGTTGTAACGGGCGTAGAGCCTACTTTGATGGTTTGTTCTTCTTTGAAATTTTCCAAATTAATTACACTAACGGTATCTTCGCCCATATTAGCTATATAAGCATACTTGCTATCAGTAGAAACTCGGAAACCATGAGGACCTTTACCCGTTTTAATTGTTTGGTCGATTGTGTAATCCTTTAAGTCAATAACGGAAACATCGTTGTCCTTGTTGTTCGTTACGAGTGCATATTGACCATCCTCCGTAAAGACGATATGGGCTGGATGATTACCAACCTCAACTTCTTTTATCAGTTCGTCGGTATTCGTGTCATAGAAAATAGCTTTTCCATTCGTCGAGGCAGAATGATCAGAATGGCCACCACCATGTCCACTTGCCGGTACTACGGTCGCCCCTAATAAGGACCCAGCAGGAGAAACTTGAACATTATGGACGGTACCGTCAACATAAAGCGTATTTATCACTTCCATAGACTTCAAATCTATTTTGGATATACTTCCACCTTCATTTGCCGTAAAGATATAGTTACTACTTTCCTCTAGAACTGTTGAGGTATCAGAATTATGGTCTGATGCTACATGATGAGTATTTACCTTAGTATCTTGAGTTGGTTCGGCGTTTTCTTCTTTTTGTCCGCAACCCGTTAGAATTACAGCTCCAATCATAATTGCCATTAAGAAGCTAATTAAACTTTTCTTCATTTGTTACATCCTCCTAAATATGAATTCTATTGCCATCTTAAGTTTGGGAAAAGGGAGAATGGTGTGATGTTAATCACTCTGTAAAAAAATGATAATCTGATTCTGACAATGTTGTAAAATCCATCATTTCTGCAAATTTATCCTTTATTATTAATAGAATTTGTGAGGATGTAAGTCCAGTAAAAAAATATATAAATGATTAAATTCAATTTGTTCTAACATCTTTAATAATCTTGCTTTCAATGGTCGTTAATGTGTACTTTTTTTGAAAATCTTAAAAATGCATACTTTCTCGATATTTGTTTGTTAGATTAACCCACATAGACAGAGACATAAAAATTTTGAGGTGAGAATAGTGAAGAAATTTACGATGGTTTCCATTTTATCAATAGGTGTCATTCTATCTGCTTGTAGTGGAACCGAAGAAGAACAAACTCTTTCCCCTGTTAAAAGCGGAAAAAAAATAGAACATATTCATGGAATGGCTATCTCTGCTGATAGTACCACCTATGTTGCAACACATGAAGGGTTATTTTCCACTCAAGATGTTGGAGATACATGGAACAAAGTAGGCACTTTCGATGCAGATCTTATGGGGTTTCATTTGAAATCAGACGGAACGATGATTACAAGTGGTCATCCAGGACCTAAAACCGATTTACCCAACCCATTGGGCTTTTTGACAAGTAAAGATAAGGGCTATAATTGGGATGCACTTGAATATGTAGGGAAAATTGACTTTCACCTTTTAACCTCTTCACTGAATAATCCCGATATCATCTATGGTATAAACCAAATGGGAACAGGGAAATATGGTGCAGGTCTTTATACGAGTAAAGATGGTGGTAAAGAGTGGGAGAAAATAGTACCAACTGGAATGCCGGAAGATATGCATCAAGTTTATTCGTTGATGGTTATGCCAGATGATGATTCGAAACTTCTTGCAGGGACTGAAAATGGGTTATTGATTTCAGCAGATGGTGGAAAAACTTTCAATATCTTTGATAAAAGCAGACTAATTACCGCTAT
>DASQIV010000439.1:0-2459 GCA_035631415.1 Pseudoneobacillus sp.
AAACAGGCGTTAACATCATCCTGCGCTCCCTAGAAGAGCCAGTTCGCACAATCGCAGCTAATGCTGGTCAAGAAGGCTCCGTTATCGTTGAGCGCTTGAAAAACGAAAAAGTAGGCATCGGCTACAACGCAGCAACTGGACAATGGGTAAACATGTTCGAAGCTGGTATCGTTGACCCTGCGAAAGTAACGCGTTCCGCTCTTCAAAACGCAGCTTCCGTAGCAGCTATGTTCTTGACAACTGAAGCGGTTATCGCTGACAAACCAGAAAAAGACAAACCAGGCATGCCTGATATGGGCGGCATGGGTGGAATGGGCGGCATGATGTAATAACTATCCACCCCCTTGATATATAAGGGTTTTTGAGTGGAATGCTAACATTTTGCTAACATCGAGGATATTAGTGGAGGCTTCTCAAGAGTTCGCTGAACTTTTGAGAAGCTTCTTTTTTCATTTCTTGCGTTACGTGGAGATACACATTTTTCGTAATTTTCTTTAGATACTGAAGCTCCCTTAGAAATGTTGATCTATATATTATGTGAACATGCTTTATGTATTGCAGAGGGAAAATCAGTATCTATTTTGGATTTTACAAGAACCATTCAATCATAACTTTAATATAATGACACCTGTACTAAAGTAGATAATGAGATTTCTCTAGCTCTAGTTTTGATATCTAAAACTGGAATACTATTTGATTCCAAATTACATTTAGGATTTCGAATAATAAAAAACTTAGGAAAGCCAGAGTATGATCGGGTGCGTGTTGTCTCGAATCAGTTTCTTTCGTGCAACTTTGACACCTTTTCTCTTGTTTTCCTAAGCGTCATTTCTTCTATAACCTATATTCCATACTACCAATTTTGACCGTTATGTCCTTGTGATTAACCTTCTCTCGATTGTTCTTTTTAGTAAAAAGGATGGCGCGATCCCAAATAATATCAAATAAGGCGGGTCCAACTAAAGCTTCTTTATCGACATAAACTCTAAAGGATATAAAAGCATCCTGGTTATTGTCCACCCCGAATGCCTTACCATTTGGGTTGCCAGTACTATAGGGTACGATAATTTCAATTCCTTCTTCATCAATCTTTCTAGACATTTTAACTACATAATAAAATCTTTCGTTTTCGTAGCCTTCAGGGAAAAATTCTGCAGCAGAGTCCTTGAATTCAACCGTCGTGTTTGCAACTGCTACACCATTAAAAAGCTCAACGCCATAGAAGCTTGCATTGGAAAATACGGCTTTTCCAGTTTGTTCGTGGTTCAAACCATATAGTATGACGAAATCATCATCTGATGTAAATTGGAAGGTGTCTGTTCTAAAATAGGCGGCATCTCTGTTATCGGAAAAAACATTCTCATCTTTAAAAATAGCCTCATACCCATCTACTATCCAGAGGTCTGTATTCAAATCAATGTGATTATATTCTTCACTTCCGTATTTTTTCAGAATTTGTTCTCTTAGGTAGTCAAGTTCATTTCTTGCATGCGGAACAATCTGAAATTCAGTAGTGCCGGTCTCTCTGATTTTAAGATTTGGAATTGGCCAAGGGGTAAGGGCTGTATAGGGAGTTTTTGGGGTAATCCGATACACTTTCATATAGGTGCCTAAATTATTTAGATATTGGTCACCTATAAATTTTTCTGCCCAAATGGCTTCCCTCATAAGGATAGTAAATGTGTCTTTTCCCTTTTCAAGCCCCATGTTTACCAAATCAATAGGAATGTTATCATTATTTATGGCATTTGGATCAAATCCTGCTCCCACCAAGACATCACGAATTTGTTTATTAACACTCTGGTCTGCTGAAGTAATGATGACCGTAGAACTGTTAAAAGGATTGCCTAGTGTTCCGCCCGGCGTATTTTCCGTCCAGATATTGAAATTATTTAATTGATCACCGAGACTTGCATTAACTCCGTGATAAAAACCTGTTTCTGCATCTCCTGCCAGCTCTTCCCCACTGTAGTCTTTTCCGGGTTTATTTTCAACAAATCCAAGATAGCTTCGAAAACCAAAGTATACTGCAGATGGAGGTGTCTGCCCGATAAATACGACAGCCTCATCTGGCCGCAGCTTATAAGTTAATCCAGGTATTATATATGTTATATTCGCTGGATAATTAGCAGGGGCATCTGGGTTATACCCAATTGCAGGTTTTTGTCCTTTGGATGGATGTTGATTAGGCGCTGGTGGAAGTAAGGTAATTGAATAAGGGGCTCCAGCATGATTGCCCTGGGCATTATCCACAACACCTTCACTGACAAGCTTAAGTATATCTAAATACCTTATTTCACCTTCTTGTACAATAAAACCTCTTTCTTCTAACGTTGAGACAAACTTATTCACATTACCTTTACCATCAGAAAATTCATCCGTCATCGGGTTAGGATACATCTATTTCATCTCCTTAACAGAGGTAGAAAGCTATAATTATAATGGTATGAAAAACCAAT
>DASQIV010000440.1:0-4254 GCA_035631415.1 Pseudoneobacillus sp.
AACTTCAATATACTAGATAGGTGTAACAATGACATCACAGCAAGATTACAATTTGATTACAAAGTTATTCTGATATAATATTTTCACTCGTGTTCAATTTGTATACAGCAGTGTAAATAACCAATTTACAAATAAAAACACTCAGAGAATTATGACTCTGAGCGTTTATTTATTAAACACTTATTTAGTTAAAGTACCATTATATAATAAGGATGAGTAACCAATAACGGAACCACAGTCCACAAAATTTTCTCAACTTATCATTTTTATTTCATTCTAGGTCAAATCCACACCGCAATTTGCAATTAATTTACAACCTAAATAGAAATCAAATAATTAACATAATAATTTTATTGTAACCAGCATCATGTAACTGGTTGCTGAAAAATAGAAGTTAAATACTGTCGTGGGGTTCCATAATAAAGTACTTGTTGAAATTGAGGGTAAATGGAATTAAACCGGATATATATCGAAGAATCTAATAACCATGGAAAACAGGAATAGAATGATTGATCACCATACACAATGGCTTTTATAGCTAATTCTAGTTCTTTTTGAAAGATCAGATACCTCACCTTGGCATATGATTCATCAAATTCTCCCCCACTAATATAGACACTTCCCCATAGTTGAAACTCACCCAAATGAGGAATCCACTCAGCTAACACTTCATCTCTTAAATTTGTATTGATTTTACTTTTATCAAATTGACATCCGATTGTTAGGAATAACTCACCAGTAACATCTGAGTGTGTTAATGTATATTTTCTCCCGTCTAGGGGTCTAAAAGGTGTGGATGGTGGTAAATAGGATACAGAAAGTTTAGAAGGAATAAATAGGGACATGGCAAGCATCTCCTTTCAATTATTTCCGCGCTTACCATATCCTATGAATTTTTTTATAAAATCGTGACAGTAGCCTATAGAGTTGTTGCAACAGTAAAAGTAGTTCATTTTTTTATTTTCTATTTTCTCTAATATCTGTTTCGTATAACATCCATTTTCCCTCTTTGAAATACCATTTAGAATCAACAAAACCAATGGTATCTGAATATGATGCCCCACTAATTTTTTGACTTTCACTAAGTCCATATTTGTTATCCGAAGTTAAAAAGGGGGTTACATTTCCATACGGAAGAATAACTAACTCAGTGGGTTCATTTAATTTTCCGTTTTGGTACATACCAAGGGCTTCATATTGATCCTTTTTAAACATTAGGTCAAATACTATTGTTTTATTGGTTGCAGGAATCGTAATCTTTGCTTTATATCCATTTGTAAATTGCCCTTCTATCTCCATTGACTCTGGGAGAGGCAACTCTGTAAGGACAAAATTATTAACTGTATATAAGTAATAATCTTTGATATCCCCATTTTCACTTCTTGGGACCGTTAAAAAGACATCTTTTACTCCATCATGGTTGAAATCAATTAACTTAAACTTTGGATTAAGTCCATATTCAAACACTTTCTCATATGTTTTTCCATTAGAAAATTTAACGGTGAGCAGTATCTTTTTATACACCTTTTCACTTTTTTGATACGGTATTCCTTGTATGCTAATATCTTCTCTTATGCCATCCCCTGTGATATCTTCAGAACTATTTTTTAGTGTTAATTTCCTTGAGTCTCCTTCGATTGCATAAACTCCAGTGATTGCCGTTAAGGACATAAGAAAGAACGCAATAAACGCAAATAATAATTCTTTTTTCATAAACATCCCTCCCAAGTGGTCATCAAATTTTAGTGTAACCATTTATGGGAAAATCATGTAATATAGGAAAAAATAATCTAGTCGAAATAATGTACAACAAAAAAAGACTGATTCAGATTGAACCAGTCTTTTGGTTAAAAGGTTTATTTATTATTCAGATGGTGTATCTGAAGTTTCTTTTTCTACATACCAAATTTCCTTCGTTGAACCGCTTTCGGTTTCATCTAGTAAGAATGATCCATTTGAGTAACGATCATTAAAGCGTAAGTCTGAAGAATTTATGCTTTCGATAATTCCTTTTTCAGATTCTAAGAAGACGGTATCTCCCTCGTTTACGAAAACAAAACCAATCACTCGATGAGGATTAGATTTTAATTCACGTAAAATAATGACTCCGCGTTTTGCTCTTGATGCTCTTTCGAATTCAGTAAGTTTCATTCGTTTTACAGCACCACGTTGAGTAGCAATCACTATGGATTTATTAGCCGCTGGTGATAAGATTTTTCCTCCAACTACATAATCACTGTCTTTTAAATTGACTCCCTTAACCCCAGCTGCACGTGCTCCGACAATATTAACTTCAGTCTCTGAAAACCATAATGCATATCCGAAGTGGGTAGTTAAAAAGACGTCTTGTGCTCCATCAGTTAAGTGGACATCAATCACTTCGTCTTCATCCTTAAGATTTACTGCTACTAACGGTTTGGAGTATCTTTGTGCCTTATATTGGTTTAACTCAGTCTTTTTTACCATTCCATTTTTCGTAACGAATAATAAATAGGATGGACTATCAAAGTTATTAATTGGCATTGCCTTGATGATAAAATCATCACGATCCAACTGGATGATATTGGAAATATGTTGACCTAAATCCTTCCAACGAATATCTGGTAATTCGTGAACTGGGCAGTATAAATAATTTCCTTTGTTCGTAAAAAGAAGAACAACGTCTGTTGTATTTGTATCAATCTTTGCTAGTAAGCGATCTGAATCTTTCATGCCGAAGTCTTGTCCATTAGATGCCGCATAGGAACGTTGACTTGTACGTTTGATATAACCTTCTTTTGTAACTGTAACGATAACATCTTCATTAGGTACCATTACTTCTAGGTTAATTTTGATATCTTCAATTTCTGCTTCAACCTTAGAACGTCGTTCATCAGCATATTTTTTCTTCACTTCTTTTAAATCCTTTTTAATAACGGAAAGAAGCTTGGATTCACTGTTTAATATCGAGGTTAATTCTTCGATTTTTTTAGCAAGTTCTTCAGCTTCATTTTGTAACGCTGTAATATCAGTATTTGTCAAACGATATAATTGCAATGAAACAATAGCTTCTGCTTGGGGCTCTGTAAACATAAATTTCGCAATTAAATTGTCTTTTGCATCCCTTTTATCTTTTGAAGCTCTGATTGTTGCAATCACTTCATCAAGAATAGAAAGAGCCTTCATTAACCCTTCAACAATATGTTGTCTTTCACTTGCTTTTTTAAGCTCAAACTGTGATCTTCTAGTCACAACTTCCTTTTGGTGCTCAATATACGCGCTTAAAAGTTCACGAAGACCCATAAGCATTGGACGTTTATGATTGATGGCCACCATATTAAAATTATAAGCCACTTGAAGGTCACTGTTTTTATATAGGAAGTTAAGAACTCCCTCTGCATTTGCATCCTTTTTCAATTCTATGACGATACGAAGACCTGTACGATCTGTTTCATCGCGAATTTCTGAGATTCCTTCCACCTTACGATCAAGTCGAAATTCATCCATTTTTTTAACTAAATTGGCTTTGTTAACTTCAAAAGGAATTTCTGTAATCACGATTTGTTGTTTGCCACCACGAATTTCTTCAATCTCTGTTTTGGCACGAATAATGATTTTTCCTTTACCCGTTTCATAAGCCTTCTTAATTCCTTCTACCCCTTGAATAATACCACCGGTTGGAAAGTCTGGACCCTTCATAACGGTCATTAAATCATCTACAGAAACATCAGGCTTATCCATTTTCATCATAACGGCATCAATGACTTCTCCAAGATGGTGCGGAGGGATATCTGTAGCATAACCTGCTGAAATACCTGTTGAGCCATTAACTAATAAATTGGGGAACATCGCAGGTAATACGGTTGGTTCTCTTGAGGTATCATCAAAGTTTGGTATAAAATCTACCGTTTCTTTTTCGATATCACGAAGAAGTTCCCCAGAAATGGCAGAAAGTCTTGCCTCTGTATAACGCATTGCAGCAGGAGGATCTCCATCCATGCTCCCGTTATTTCCATGCATCTCAATTAAAACATTACGAACTTTCCAATCTTGGCTTAAACGTACCATTGCATCATAAACAGACGAGTCACCGTGAGGATGGTAATTACCAATTACGTTACCAACCGTTTTAGCGGATTTCCTGAACCCTTTATCTTGAGTGTTTCCATCCACGTGCATCGCATATAAAATTCTTCGTTGTACTGGTTTTAAACCGTCACGTGCGTCCGGTAGGGCACGTTCTTGAATAATATATTTACTATATCGACCAAATCG
>DASQIV010000441.1:0-4319 GCA_035631415.1 Pseudoneobacillus sp.
TCGTCGGAAAGGATGATTTTGAAAGCTTCAGTAACCTTCTCAGCTGTAGCACCGCCCCCAACATCAAGGAAGTTAGCCGGGTCTCCACCATAATGCTTTACAATATCCATTGTAGCCATAGCTAAGCCAGCACCATTAACCATACAACCGATATTTCCGTCTAAAGAAATATAGCTTAGGTCATATTTGGATGCTTCGATTTCTTTTGCATCTTCTTCGTCTAAATCACGGTATTCTAAAATGTCTTTATGACGGTAAAGTGCGTTTGAATCAAAGTTTAATTTAGCATCTAATGCCATTACTTTTCCATCACCAGTCACAACTAATGGGTTAATTTCAGCAATAGAACAGTCTTTTTCAACGAAAGCATTATATAAACCTGTCAT
Source organism: Pseudoneobacillus sp. (assembly GCA_035631415.1). Lineage (GTDB taxonomy): Bacteria > Bacillota > Bacilli > Bacillales > Cytobacillaceae > Pseudoneobacillus. Next base: position 387 of record DASQIV010000441.1, read on the forward strand.
AAATTTAACTGCTTGTCCGACTAATTCCTTAGGGATATTAATACTGAATGCAATACGTCTAGCTTGATAGGCTGTAAGTCCAACCACTGGGTCGATAACTTCTTTAAAGATTTTTTCAGGAGTTGCTTCAGCAACTTCTTCAATCTCAGTTCCACCTTCTTCAGATGCCATTAACACTACACGTGAAGTGGCACGGTCAAGAACTAAACCAACATAATATTCTTTTTTAATATCGCAGCCCTCTTCGATAAGTAAACGCTTTACTTCCTTACCTTCAGGACCTGTTTGATGTGTTACAAGCGTTTTTCCTAGTATCTCACTTGCATATGTACGGACATCATCAAGATTTTTAGCAACCTTTACACCGCCAGCTTTTCCTCGTCCACCAGCGTGAATTTGTGCTTTAACTACACAAATTTGCGTGCCAAGTTCTTTTGCAGCCTCTACAGCTTCTTCAACTGTAAATGCAACTTTACCATTTGGAACTAGTACCCCGTATTGTCTGAGGATTTCTTTCCCTTGATACTCATGGATATTCATTTCCCATCCTCCTATCAAACTGTTCAAAAAAATTACTGCGCTTTCATTTTATAAAATGACACATTACCTTGTCTACCATTAAGCGTAAAAAATTATATTTCTTTAGAAATTTCACATAATAATTCCCTTTGTTTTGCGCTTTAATAGAATAAGAGCTACCGAATATTATTTTTCTAATAAAACAAAATAGTTTTATCCTATTCGATAAAATAGAGTTAATAAGGGGCATTCTAAAAACCCCCTACGAACTCTTTAGATTTTTTATATTTTGATCAGCACGATAGATAAAGGCAAAAACCTCTGCTACAACTTGATATAATTCATCAGGAATGGAATCGTTAATTTCAAGTTGAGATAATAATTGCACAAGGGTAGAATCCTCTTGAACAGGAATCCCACTTTCTTTAGCTTTATGAATGATATTATCCGCAATCAATCCCGTTCCTTTTGCTATAACAGTAGGGGCATCTTGATGTTCTGGTTTATAACCTAAGGCGATTGCTTCTTTTCTCTTCTTTTCTATCATATTTTTATATCCACCCCAGAATAGGTTTGATTATTGTAAATAGATGGGAAACTCCTATTACTTTCCTTACCAATTTGTTGTGTATTCGCTTTTTCAAATTGAAAAGATGATAAATGAAAATTCATATTTTTTAAATTTTCTTTTAATACCTCCTGTAATGGTCTAAAATTCTGTAACCATTGCTGGTTATCGTTTATCACTTTTATACTTATAACTCGGTTTTGAATTTTCAAATCAACTATTGTTTCTTTTAAATTTTCTAATTCCAAATAAAATAGGATTCGACAATAGTTTGGATCAATTTTACCTTCTTCGGTTTTACGCCCACTCCATTGTACAGTTAATTCTGGAACACTATCCCATAAAGGAATGGGAATTTGCATCACAACTTGCATAAGTGGTCCCATTTCTTTTGATAACAATTGCATTCCAGTGATTCGATGTAATAACTGTTCAGCAGGTTCCCTTTGCGATAAGTCTGTTTGCTCACCTATATGTTGGATTAATAAGCTCTTCAAAGTATCTTGTTTGATAGGTTCATTTTCTAAGCCCTTAATTTGGTCAAATAAATCTTTTTCATATTGTAACCCTAGGGAATGGATTAATTTTTTTAAGATTGGATGTAATAGATCACTTTCCACGAAAGAAGATGGATTCATATCAGATAGTGACATTAACGTCTGTAAAATTTGTTTCTCACTAGAAATGGTTGAGTGCTTCATTAATTCTGTTAAGATAGCAGGGAGTTTCGCAATTTCTTGTTCTTGTAGATTAAGAGATTGTATTATTTGTTCTATCTCATTTTGATTAACTGAAAATGACAATTTGTTTGCATTTTGGAAAATATTAAGGTTCTTCAGTAAGCTTTGCTGATGTTCAGTTAGACTCAATTGATTATTAAATTTCTGTATGATCTCATCTAAAGCTGTTTTTTCGTCCATGTGAATTGGAAAAATCCCCAACTTCTTAAGAAGTGAAAAAGGGATATCTTCATTTTCACCTTCTATCCATTGGGTAAAGAGATTTTGCAGTATTTTTTCGACTGCTTGTTTTGATTCTTTCGTAGTAAAGTTTATTAATACTTCTTTTAGTGAAGATGACACCGTACTATTACTACCTTCCATTTCTAACTGATTCAATAATTGATTCATCATATCTGATATGGGAATTTGTTTTTGCATGGAATATAAGGATTCAAAAATTTCTTTCCTTATTGGATAACCTTGATTAATCATCCATTTGATAGTGGTTAATCCGTTTTCAGGATGTTCTATATTTTTCAACCAACTAGCTACTTGTTGGATGATTTCTTTTGATACAGGTAAGTGCTCTTTTAGAAAATAGGAAACAGTTTCAAGATTTTCTTTTGACGAAGAAAGTCCAAATGCCTTTAATACAGCCTCTAGACCATCTAGATTTACCGAAGTACCCGAGGTATCATTTAGTACCTTCAATAGTATTTTGCCATCTCCAGGCTGAACCTGAAGCCAATAGCGGCTACCCACTTGAAGAGGAACATCCAACTGAGCAATCATTTTATGATTTCCAATTTGTACTTCTGCCGTTTGATTTGGAAATAGCTTAAGTATTTTCCCATTAAAAACTTGACCTGGTCTTAATGAAGTTGACTGTAATGATTTACTTTCCTGTTTAAAAACGGAAGAAATAATTGAAGAAACGATTGTTTTCACCTTCTTTATTTTACATATAGATCTTTAACAGGTGCGAAGCTTTTACGGTGTATAGGTGTTATTCCGTATTTATCCAAAGCGTTAAGATGATCCTTTGTCCCATACCCCATATTTTGTTCAAATCGATAAAATGGGTATTGAGTGGAGAAATCCTTCATCATTCTATCCCTTGTCACCTTTGCAATAATAGAAGCTGCTGCTATCGAAATACTTCTTGCATCACCTTTTATGATGGATTCAACTAAGAACGGGGTTTCTAACTTCATCGCATCAATTAATAAAACCTCAGGTTGCATTGAAAGAGAGGAAACAGCGATATTCATCGCCTTTTTGGTTGCCTCATATATATTAATTTCATCAATAATCTCTGAATTCACGATTCCTATACCAATGGCTATCGCTTCCTCTTGAATCACCTTAAAATATTCCTCTCGCTTTTTTTCTGACAACTTTTTAGAATCATCAATACCGTTTAGATAAAAATCTTTCGGTAACATGACAGCTGCTGCGACAACTGGACCTGCTAATGGTCCTCTACCAACCTCGTCCACACCAGCTATCCACTGATAACCATTGCTGCGATATTTCTTTTCAAAAACGGTCATTTCATTAAATTTCAACTTTGCTTCTTTTTGCTGATTTTTTTTCTTTTCCCAGCGTTCTAATAATTGTCTTACTCCTTTACGGCTATCATTCGAAAGTTCCTTTATCAAAATATGATCATGATCATCGATCTCATTTAGTAATTTTTCAACTTCTTGTATCGTTTTATTTGACATATTATTTTCTCCTACTTTTCTAAATCTTTGTTGCTATCTTGAATCAACAAAAAAAAACGATGTTATTAGTTCGAGCTTCAATAAACTAATCTACTTTTTTTATCGGCTGTTTTCCCGAAAAAATAAAGGCCCTCTTATAGAGGACCTTTATCCTATTCTTCTTTCATTTCTAAATCACTTGGACTTTCCAGTGAGACTCGTCCAAATTTCTCAGATCTAATCTCCCTTACGACTAATTCGGAAACCTTATCGTAATCAACAAGACCACCACCAGCTAAACAACCACGTAATCTACCTACATGATCGTATAGCTCAACTAAATCATCTGGTATATCACGTAGTTTAAAACGCTCTTCTAATCGCTCAGGATACCTTTTTTCAAGCATTCGCAATGCAT
>DASQIV010000442.1:0-4638 GCA_035631415.1 Pseudoneobacillus sp.
GGGGTTAAGACGGTAGAAGAGGCGATGGATCTGGCACTGAAGGAAAATCGCCAATATCTCGAATGGGCTAGTGGTAAAAAAACTAGAAAGACTAGTGACAAAAAGCCAATTCGAACAGAGTTTATTCCTGATTGGTTTAATGAAGAGGAATCTAGTACTCCTAAACAAGAAACAAACAAAGATGTTGCAGCTAAAAAACGCGCATTAGAGGAAAGATTAAAAAAATATAAAAAGTAGGGGGGGATTGTAGATGGAAAGAATTAATCATACATTAAAAAGACTGGCATTGAATGAAAATTTTCAAAAAAGATATGAGCAAATGAAACAAGAAATTTTAAAGGATCCACACATAAAAGCTTTTATTAGCAAAAACCACAACAATTTGTCTAATGAATTTGTTGAAAAAAATTTAATGAAGCTGCATGAGTTTTCTTCTCAAAGTAAAGAATGTGAGAAATGCTCTGATTTAGAGTCTTGTGTCAATATGATGAAGGGTTACAAGCCAGAACTTGTCTTAAATAGACAAGCAATTGATTTAGAATATCATCGATGCCCTAGAAAAGTATTACATGATGAACGTCAAAAAAATGAAAAACTAATTCAAAGCTTATATGTTCCGAAGGATATTCTAAAAGCTTCGTTCGCAGATATTCATATTGATGAATCTACCCCCCAAAGGCTTGATGCCGTTGACAAGGCTACTTCATTTGTCGAAAAGTACCCTACTGGTCAAAATCCAAAAGGTTTATTCTTTTATGGCAAGTTTGGAGTGGGGAAATCGTACTTGCTTGGAGCAATCGCCAATGAATTGGCTGAAAAAGGAATTTCTTCTATGATTGTTTATTTTCCGGAGCTTGTAAGGGAACTAAAGGCTTCAATTGGAGATCAAACGTTAAACCAAAAAATTGAAGCGGTTAAGAAGGAACCTATTCTGATGCTTGATGATATTGGAGCCGAAACAATGTCAAGCTGGTTAAGAGATGAAGTATTAGGGCCAATTCTTCAATTCCGCATGCTTGAAAGTTTACCAACTTTCTTCACATCGAACTTTAATTATGAAGGTTTAGAGCACCACCTTACCTATAGTCAACGAGGAGAAGAAGAAAAAATAAAAGCTAGAAGATTAATGGAACGAATCCGCTATCTTACAGAACCTGTTGAAGTGGATGGACCAAACCGACGTATCTAAAGGCAGTTAGCAAATGTTTGAACAATCCCCCTTTTAAGGATTTTTTAGGGACCAGGGGGATTCTTCATTGCTAATTGCTTTTTTATTTTTCAGTTCATAAGAATTCCTTATTGTGACTTCTATTTTAGCCAAGCCCTCCATATACATAAAAAAGAAAACATTTCTAAGTATTGGATTCTTTAAATGTATTTTCCAATTTAATGTATGGATTATTCCTAAATATAAATCGGCTGGCGTAATAGGGGGGATTTGGTTGGTAGAAATCATCTTCCAAAATAAAGAGGATGCAAAAAAACTTTATACCAAATTAGAAAAAGAAACTCAGTTAAGTGATAAGATTTTCTTCTATGAACAAAAACAAGCAATCAAAATAAATGTAAGCTTACTTGAGGAACAAATGCAGGAAAAGGTTAAAGAGCTATTTTATGAATTCATTTTAATAACTAAACGTGATGATTGGTTTCGGCAGATTTTAGCGGAGCAATTTTATTATGAAGATTTAGACGAGCAGCAAACGATTCTTGAAATCATTTATTCTATAATAGATGGAGAAAATAAGGAATTAGCAGAGTTAGTGGAAGATGGTAAAGAAGAACAAGTATTAAAGGATGCGGTAAAAGATTTACTTCAAGATACAAATATTGCTTTTTCTTTTGAAGCATTTGTGAAGTTTCGATTACGAGATTTTTTAGAAAAACTATTAAAGTATGTAGAAATTTCGATTGATGAATATAAAATGGAGCAGGAGTACCAAATATTTATCCATACTTTAAGAGAGTTTCTATATGAACGCCAGGAGAAAACAACACATTTACATTTGGTTTATGATGAAGAACCGACATTTTTTAATCAAGAATTTGAAGAAATGAAAAGGGCAGAATTAACGAAAATGATTGATCGGAAACTACTTTCCAACCATCCCGTTTATGTTGACTCTGTCACCATTGCACCGTTATTATCCATCGCTCCTAAAACTATTTATTTATATGCAAAAAATCCGGATGATCCTTTAGTTCGCACGATTCGAAATATCTTTGAGGAAAGGGTAATTTTAAAGCCAATTGAATTATTTTATGAAATGCAAATGCTTGATATAAAAAAGGTGAGTGAAAATTGGTGAATTGCCCACTTGATTTTCTAATCATTACAAACTATAATACTGTACATATTAATGATAAATAGTTAAAAGTAATGATAAGGACATGGGTGTTCTACAAATCAGTTTTTAGAGAGGGAAGTCATGGCTGAAAACTTCCTAACTTGATCAGAATACTTACCACCTTTAAACTTCAACCATGAGAGAAAATGACTAGCTCTTGGCGTCATCGGCTGCAAGCAGGCTAATGCCTTTCTGAGTAATGGTTGACGGATAAAACCGTTATCGATACAAAGTCACGATTCATTTTTGATTTGTGAAAATTTGGGTGGAACCACGTGTTTATTAAACTCGTCCCTATTCCTAGGGACGGGTTTTTTTATTTTTAGCAAAAAGTTTAAATTCTTGGACTTTGAAAATTGTCCAGCTCCAGCGCCTAGCCCCTCGAGGTCAAAAAACCTCTATCGCATGAAGTCAAAGTTCAGACTTCGTGCGATAGAGAACATTTGCTTGTCGGGGCTATGAAAAAATGAACTTCTTTTTTCACTGAGCAAGGCGCTTACGCATTTCTAATTTTTTGGCGCATAGCGCGATAATTAAAGGAGGAAGTAACATGAGTGAGCTTGTAAAAGTTTCGTTTCCAGATGGTGCTGTTAAGGAGTTTCCAGTGGGAACGACAACAGAAGATATAGCAGCATCCATTAGTTCTGGCTTAAAAAAGAAAGCCATCGCTGCAAAACTAAACGGTGAAATGTATGATCTTCGTCGCCCTATCTTAGCGGATGGTTCAATTGAAATTATTACTCAAGATCAACCAGAAAGCTTAGAAGTATTACGCCACAGCAGTGCACACTTAATGGCGCAAGCATTAAAGCGTTTATACCCGAATGTAAAGCTTGGTGTTGGCCCTGTTATTGAAGGCGGATTTTACTATGATGTTGATGTCGAAGAATCTATTACACCTGAAGATTTACCAAAAATCGAAAAAGAAATGTCTAAAATTATTAATGAGAATATAGACATCATTCGTAAAGAAGTTTCTAGAGATGAAGCTGTTCAACTCTTTAAGGAAATGGATGACGAGTATAAATTAGAATTAATTGAAGCTATTCCGGATGATCAAACAGTAACAGTATATCAACAAGGTGAATTTATTGACCTTTGTCGTGGAGTCCATGTTCCTTCAACAGGAAAATTAAAGGAATTCAAGCTTCTGAGTATTGCAGGTGCTTATTGGCGTGGAAATAGCGATAATAAAATGCTTCAACGTATTTATGGAACAGCATTCTTTAAAAAGGAAGATCTAGCTGAACACCTACGTTTACTTGAAGAGGCTAAAGAACGTGACCATCGTAAAATTGGGAAAGAATTAAACCTGTTTACAAATAATCAATTAGTTGGTCAAGGATTACCTGTTTGGCTTCCAAAAGGAGCAACAATTAGACGTACAATTGAACGCTATATCGTCGATAAAGAGGTCCGTCTTGGATATGATCACGTATACACTCCGATTATGGGTAGCGTGGATCTTTATAAAACTTCTGGACACTGGGCTCATTATCAAGAAGATATGTTCCCTGTAATGGAAATGGATAATGAACAGCTTGTTCTTCGTCCAATGAACTGTCCTCACCATATGATGGTTTATAAAAATACTCCGCATAGTTATCGCGAGCTTCCAATTCGTATTGCTGAGCTTGGAACAATGCATCGATATGAAATGTCAGGAGCATTGTCAGGATTACAGCGTGTTCGTGGTATGACGTTAAATGATGCTCATATCTTTGTTCGTCCTGATCAAATTAAGGATGAGTTCAAACGAGTTGTTCATTTAGTTTTAGACGTATATAAGGATTTTAACATTAACGATTATTCATTCCGTTTATCTTACCGTGATCCTCAAGATACTGAAAAATATTTTGATGATGATGAAATGTGGAACAAAGCTCAATCTATGCTTAAAGAAGCGATGGATGAAATTGGTGTTGATTATTTTGAAGCAGAAGGTGAAGCAGCATTCTATGGTCCGAAGCTTGATGTTCAAGTAAAGACAGCACTTGGTAAAGAAGAAACATTATCAACTGTTCAATTAGATTTCCTTCTACCAGAACGCTTTGATTTAAGCTATATCGGTGAAGATGGTAAACAACATCGTCCGGTTGTTATTCACCGTGGGGTAGTATCAACTATGGAACGATTTGTTGCTTATTTAATCGAAGAATACAAGGGCGCTTTCCCAGCATGGTTAGCACCTGTTCAAGTTCAAGTGATCCCTGTTTCACCAACTGTTCATGGTGACTATGCTCGTGAAGTAAAGGAATTGCTTCAATCAAAAGGATTACGTGTCGAGCTT
>DASQIV010000443.1:0-11745 GCA_035631415.1 Pseudoneobacillus sp.
AGGGTTAACACCACTATATCCAGATCGTCAAATGAAACTTGAAACAACTCCAAAATATTTTTCAACTCGAATTATGGATTTAATCGCACCTGTTGGATTCGGTCAACGTGGTTTAATTGTTGCTCCTCCAAAAGCAGGTAAAACAATGCTTATCAAAGAAATTGCAAATGCGATTACAACCAATCACCCTGAAGCGGAATTGATTGTTCTTTTAATCGATGAACGTCCAGAGGAAGTAACCGATATCGAACGTTCAGTTGCTGGAGATGTTGTAAGCTCGACGTTTGATGAAGTTCCGGAGAATCATATAAAAGTAGCGGAGCTTGTTTTAGAAAGAGCAATGCGTCTTGTCGAGCACAAGCGTGATGTCGTAATCCTAATGGATAGTATTACAAGGCTAGCTCGTGCTTATAACTTAGTTATCCCACCAAGTGGACGAACACTCTCTGGGGGGATTGACCCTGCTGCGTTCCACCGACCAAAGCGTTTCTTCGGGGCTGCTCGTAATATTGAAGAGGGTGGAAGCTTAACGATTTTAGCTACAGCCTTAGTGGACACGGGTTCACGTATGGATGATGTCATTTATGAAGAATTTAAAGGTACAGGGAACATGGAGCTTCATTTAGATCGTTCACTTGCAGAACGCCGTATTTTCCCTGCTCTTGATATTCGTCGTTCTGGAACGCGAAAAGAAGAGCTATTAATTCCAAAGGTTCATTTGGATAAATTATGGGCAATTCGTAAATCGATGACAGATTCCCCAGAGTTTGTGGAAAAATTCCTTCGTAAGTTAAAAACAACAAAGTCCAATGAGGAATTTTTCACGATCATCGGTGAAGAATTGAAGAGCAAACGTTCTACCGGCTCATCTAATAAAGAATCGTAATCAATTTCAAAAAGGTGAAAAATCCCAGGTTGCAAAACTAGGGAGCCCTTGTTATAATAATTTCAGTGTGTTTTTTCTAAATGGTACAAACATCGTTTTGTATCATAGATAACTCTGTTTCGAAAGACTCAGGGCAAAAAGGAGATGAAAAGAATGAAAGCAGGAATTCATCCTAACTATAAAAAAGTAACTGTGTCATGTGCTTGTGGTAACACGTTTGAAACTGGTTCTGTTAAAAACGAACTACGTATCGAAACTTGTTCTGAATGTCATCCATTCTACACAGGACGTCAAAAATTCGCTGAAGCTGGCGGACGTGTTGACAAGTTCAACAAAAAATACGGTATTAAATAATTTTAACTTCAAAAACAGGCAAGGGATTTTGCTACCTGCCTGTTTTTTATTTAGAAAAGTGATCCAGTGTATGTCCCTAACAAGCAAGTGTTTTCTAGCAAAGGAAATTTTTTTCGCAGGGATAGAAGCAGAGCTGGACATTTTAACATAGAGATTTCTAAAAATATACATCTAGTTATTTTAAAATAAATAACATAAACTTTTAATATAGATTTTGTCTTAGGTATGGAAGGAGAGGCCGCACAATGTATGTTATGAAGCACAGCGGATGGGTTGAGGTAATCTGCGGAAGTATGTTTTCTGGGAAATCAGAAGAACTTATTCGTCGAGTAAGACGTACACAATTTGCAAAACAGAAAATTGTCGTCTTTAAACCACAGCTGGATAATCGATATGCGGATGAAGCAGTTGTGTCTCATAATGGCACATCTACGATGGCTATTCCCATTTCTCAATCAAAGGAAATTTTTAATCATATAGACGCGTCTATAGATGTGATTGCGATTGATGAGGTGCAATTCTTCGATGATGAGATTACAAAAGTGGTTCAGCAGCTTGCGGATAGTGGGCATCGTGTAATTGTTGCTGGATTAGACCAGGATTTCCGTGGAGAACCGTTTGGACCGATTGCAAATCTTTTATCGATTGCTGAGCTTGTGACAAAACTTCAAGCAGTATGTGCTGTTTGTGGCTCACCAGCAAGCCGTACGCAACGATTAATTAACGGTCGCCCAGCGTCATACCATGACCCAATCATACTTGTGGGTGCTTCTGAGGCATACGAACCGCGTTGTCGTCACCATCATGAAGTTCCAAAAACGCCGAGTGTATTAGAAACAGTCGAATCATTTAGCTCGAAAATATAATATCATGAAAAAACCGCCATTATTTAGTGAACTATACTGCAATTTGTTAGATGATACTGACAATTGCGATATAGTTCATAGATGGCGGTTTTTTCCTCTATTTGGTATGAAAAATCCATTCTTTTCTCGGACACGATAAGAATGGAGGTGTAAGATATGAAAAAGAGCTATCTATTTCTATTTATTCTGGTTGTTTTAGCGGGTTGTAGTAGTGGTTTCCAAGGAAATGAAAAAGTGGATGTAAACAAAAATGCGGCTGAATTCATGAATTATGGCCATGAAGACAAAAATCAGAAACAGAACCAAAACGTAGAGAATGTAAATAAGGATGAGATAACCGAGCAAAATCCCAACTTTTTAAATCTAAATACCGATAATGAAACACATGTGAATAACCAAGGTATAGAGCTTAATAAAGCGAGAGATGTTGTTGAGAACCATAAGTTTGCGGCTGGCCCTATTTGGATTAATGGTCAGGATATGTTTGTAACTGCTTATTCAAATGACAATTTAACATCTAAGCAAAGACAATCTGCCAGAACGCAATTACGGAAGGAACTTGTTAGAGCTTTGCCTACCTACCATATCAGGGTAAAGATAGAAAATAGATAATATCATCGAGGATGGCTTCAGTATTGGCTATCCTCTTAGCGTTTTAAAAATGGAAAATATTTTATACTCTTTCTGATTTGGCTTTGACCTTATTTTTCGCCTATACTATAATTATCATGTTATGCCCGTTAATAAGATAGAGGTGAAGAACTTTGTTTGATCGTCTTCAAGCAGTGGAAGATCGCTATGAAAAGTTAAATGAACTTTTAAGTGATCCAGATATCGTTAATAATTCAAATAAGCTTCGTGATTATTCTAAGGAACAATCTAACATTCAAGATACCGTGTTAACGTACCGTGAGTATAAGGAAACGAAGGAACAATTGCAGGAAGCAAAGGCAATGCTAGAAGAAAAGCTGGATGCTGATATGCGTGAAATGGTGAAAGAGGAAGTAAACGAGCTTCAAGAGAAACTCGAAGATCTACAAGCACGTTTAAAAATCTTACTCATTCCAAAGGATCCTAATGACGATAAAAACGTTATCATGGAAATCCGCGGAGCAGCAGGTGGGGATGAGGCTGCCCTTTTTGCTGGAACGCTTTATCGAATGTACAGTCGTTTTGCCGAAGCACAAGGTTGGAAGACTGAAGTGATGGATGCGAACCCGACTGGATTGGGTGGCTACAAAGAAATTATTTTTATGATCAATGGTGAAGGTGCTTACTCAAAAATGAAATTTGAGAATGGTGCACACCGTGTTCAACGTGTTCCAGAAACAGAATCTGGTGGACGAATTCATACTTCCACTGCAACTGTAGCTTGTTTGCCAGAAGCAGAAGAAGTCGAAGTGGAAATCCATGATAAAGATATTCGCTTTGATGCATTCGCATCCAGTGGTGCGGGTGGACAGAGCGTTAACACAACGATGTCAGCGGTTCGTTTAACGCATATTCCAACTGGGATCGTTGTATCCTGTCAGGATGAAAAATCGCAGCATAAAAACAAAGACAAGGCGATGAAAGTTTTACGTGCGCGTGTTTACGATAAGTTTCAACAGGAAGCACAAGCTGAATACGATGAAGTTCGTAAGTCAGCAGTTGGAACAGGTGACCGTTCTGAACGTATCCGTACGTACAATTTCCCGCAGAACCGTGTAACCGACCACCGTATTGGCTTAACGATTCAAAAGCTCGATCAAATTATCGAAGGTAAATTAGATGAAATTATCGATGCTTTAATCGTTGAAGACCAATCTAGTAAGCTTGAAGCTGCATCTGATGTATAAAAAAGTGTATGAGGCCCTGAATTGGGCTTCTTCTTTTTTAACCGAAAAAGGCCGGGATGAAAATGCGGGAGAAATCATGCTGCGCCATTTAACCGGGATGAGTCGGGCGCAATTATTTGCGAATATGCGTGAAGATTTGAATGAAGATATTTGGTTAAAGTTTGAGGACTACGTGTTGAAGCATGGCGAGGACGGTGTGCCGATTCAATACTTGCTAGGTTTCGAAGAGTTTTATGAGCGTCGTTTCAATGTTTCGCCAGCAGTGCTGATTCCAAGGCCGGAAACGGAAGAACTGGTGATGGGTGCATTGGAGCGGATGAAACGATTATTTGGGGATAGTGCTGCTGTAAAAGTTCTCGATGTTGGGACTGGCAGCGGAGCAATAGGTGTGACGATGAAGCTTGAGGCGCCTGCTGTTGATGTAACCTTGTCAGACCTGTCGGCGGATGCGTTAGAGGTCGCTAAGGGGAATGCGGCTGATTTGGGTGCGGACGTGGAGTTTGTGCATGGTGACCTGTTGCAGCCGTTTATTCAGGAGGGTGCGAGGTTCGATGTTATTTTATCAAATCCGCCGTATATTCCTGAAGGAGACCGCTCTTGGATGTCGGTAGTGGTGAAGGATCATGAGCCTGAGACTGCCCTGTTTGCTGGGGAGGACGGACTAAACCTTTATCGACGCTTTATGGAAGAGTTGCCTTTAGTTCTTCGTAAAAAGGCATTGGTTGGCTTTGAAGTTGGTATGGGCCAAGGCGAAGTGGTAGCAGGTATGTTGAGAGAGACGTTCCCAGGTGCTCGAGTTGATGTAGTAAATGATATAAACGGTAAGGACCGAATGGTATTTGCGGAAATTGAATAGTTTATGGTTGGAGCTGCTCTCTTGGTGGGGGCAGCTTTTTTGTAGTTTTTTGTTTGTTGGGATTTTATGGTGAAATTGTGACAAAGTCGGAAACAAAGCTCATTTAGACGGATAAATGCTCAGGAAAGTCGGATATTTTGCTAAAATAGACCGATAACTCCCTGGAAAAATCGGATAAGTGGAATATCTGAGGTTAAATACTTGAAATTAATAGGTCGCAAAGCTAGTTTTACAGCAAAAACTCCCCCGAAAAATCGGATAAGTGGAATGCCCAAGGTTAAATGCTAGAAAAAATATCTCCCAAAGCCAATTTTTATAACAAAAACTCCTCAAAAAACTAGATTCGTAGATTTTTTTCATTTGCTAGTTTAAGTTTTCGATTTTCTGTCCACAATGAGGATGTGAAAGGGACGGTGGCGGAAATGAAATTAACTTTTAAAATGAAAACATTAGCATTATCTTATATATTAATCTTATCGATTGGAACGATTTTAAGTTTATATATACCAAAAAATGAAGTGACAGCTAGTGAAGCGATTGTGATACCAAAAGAAGCGATTCGCTTACGAATTCTAGCAAATAGCGATTTAGAATCAGATCAAGCATTGAAGAGAATGGTGCGAGATGAGGTTAATAAGAACATCACGCAATGGGTTCAAGAACTAACGTCTATCAATGAGGCAAGATCGATTCTTCAGGCAAAACTACCAGAAATTCAAGAGATTGCAAAAGAAGTAGTCAAAAGAGAAGGTAGTAATCAATCGGTGAATGTAGAGTTTGGTAAAGTTCAGTTTCCAACGAAGTTATATGGACAGTTTTTATACCCCGCTGGTGAGTACGAAGCGATTCTGATTACGTTAGGAGAAGGTAAAGGGGCAAACTGGTGGTGTGTACTATTCCCTCCATTATGCTTTTTAGATTTTTCAAATGGGGTGGCGGTAAGTGATGGATTTGATGAAAAGAAAGAAGCTGTAGCCGCTGAAAAAAATCCGATGGTACAAGAAGAAGTGGTAGAAAAGCAACCTGATGAGGAAGTTGGGAAACAAGAAGAAAAGGAAACTCAATCAGAAGTTGCAAGTGTACAAACGGAAGATACGAAAGTACAAACGGAAAAGCCAGAACAACAACAAGCAGAATTGAAAAAAGAAGAACCCGTTTTTGTAGAAGATGCAGAGGAAAAGGTAGAGGTAAAGTTTTTTATAAAAGAACTGAGGATGAAGTTATTTTGATAGTAGATGGTAGCGCTAAGGTATTGTTCCAAGGCGCTACCATCTTTTTAGTGTGGATACATTTTTTTGGGAAAAAGAGAACCCCTTTTTTAGGAAAAAATATAGTTCTACTTTTTCTACTTCTTCATATTCATAGAGTAGAGATAAAATTTAGAAGGAGTGGGATGTATGGAAACAATGATTCGAATGGCGAGCGAACAGGATTTGCCGAATCTATTACATTTTTTAGAGGAAGCCCATCTTGGAACAGAAGGATTAAAGGAAACGATAGAATATTTTCTTTTAATGGAAGATGAAAGTGGTAGATTAAGAGGGACGATTGGAGTGGAGCCATTTGGCGAGAACGGTCTACTTCGTTCGCTAGTCATCACATCCGGAATGACGGAAAAAGATATTCTATTGTTGTTCCAACAAATTTTACGTTTAACAAAGGAAAAAGACATTAAAAACTTATTTTTGGCAACAAATAAAAGGGAATCGATCTCCTTTTTTGAAATGCTTGGGTTTTCCACAGTTGAGGAAAGTAGTTTACCAGAAGATTTATATCAATCTGAACATATTAAGAATATTTTAAATGTGGATAACTCAATATTTTTGAAAATAGAGATGTAAATTGTGGATATATCATCAAAGTTATCCACTAAATGACCTTTTTTATCCACAAAATGTGGATAAAAACTTGTGTTCGCATTTATTTTCTTTTATACTTGCAAACATAAATAGCCGAAAACATACGGAATATGTAGATTTTTGTCGTTTAATTGTAAGTTATAAAAGGTGGATCGTTCGATGAATACAAAGTATTGGAAAGTGGATAACTCTGTGGGTAATTTGGAAGAATATCCACAGGTACTGGAGGCTGCCGAACTTTTAAAAAAGAATGAAGTGGTAGCTATCCCAACAGAAACAGTTTATGGCCTTGGGGGAAATGCAGAAAGTGATGAAGCGGTGGATAAAATTTTTCAAGCGAAGGGTCGTCCTAGTGACAATCCACTGATTATCCACATTGCGCACAAGGACCAGTTGAATGCCTTTATCGAAAATGTTCCTGCTCAGGCAGCGAAATTAATGGATGCCTTTTGGCCTGGACCATTGACGATTATTTTTCAAAAAAAAGAGAAAGCCCTTTCGGAAAAGGCAACTGCCGGGCTAAACACGGTAGCTGTAAGAATGCCAGACCACGCGATCGCGTTAGCGGTGTTAAAAAGCTGCGGGCTTCCGATTGCGGCACCAAGTGCAAATACTTCCGGCAAACCTAGCCCTACAACCGGAGCTCATGTACTAGAGGATTTGGATGGGAAAGTAAGCGGAATTTTGGATGGCGGTCCGACGGGAGTGGGAGTGGAGTCGACGGTCATCGACTGTACCGAAGAGATTCCGGTTATATTGCGCCCTGGTGGCATTACGAAAGAGCAAATTGAGGCAGTAATAGGCGAAGTGGGGATGGACAAAGCGTTAACCGATTTGACGAGTGCGCCGAAATCTCCTGGTATGAAGTATCAACACTATGCACCAAATGCTCCGTTATATCTTGTGAGTGGGTCAAAGAAATTTTTTGATCGATTGATTGCTGAGAAAAAGACGGAAGGAATGCGGGTTGGAGTGTTAACGACGGAAGAACAGGTCGCGGCTTATGAAGCGGATGTTGTGTTGGCTTGTGGATATCGTTCGAACTTGGAGACGGTTGCCAGTAGCCTTTATCAAACCTTAAGAGCTTTTAATGATTCGAGTGTGGATATTATTTTTAGTGAGATGTTTCCGAATGAAGGCGTTGGTCAAGCGGTTATGAATCGTTTGGAGAAAGCCGCGGGACATCGCATGCTAGTAGAATAGATTAAATAAAGCCTCCTTTTTAAAAAGGAGGCTTTTTCTATGGAATTGGTTTTAGGAGCCTAGAAGACTCTTTGGGATTATCGGTAAGTTGGTGGATTTATTTATTGAGTGCTAGTCGAAAGCACTCACCAAGCTTTAGTAGGGTTGTTCCAATTTTTTTCTTCTAAAAGCCTTTGGACGTGCATATCTTGAATTAGCAAGTCCAAGGGGGCGAAGATTGAAATGACAGCAGTCGCAGGAGAGTTATTGACACTCGTTTTAATGGCTTTTGCATTAGGGATGGATGCCTTTTCGGTAGGCCTTGGAATGGGAATGTTCAAATTAAGATTAAGACAAATTTTTAAAATTGGCATAACCATCGGTTTTTTTCATGTATGGATGCCGTTACTCGGAATGATTGCTGGAAAGTTCTTGTCCGACCAATTTGGGACAATTGCAACATACATAGGAGGCGGCTTGTTAATTGTATTGGGTGTTCAGATGATTTTGTCGAGTCTTAAAAGTGAAGCTGAGGGTTCGATTATTACACCTGTTGGATTTGGTTTGCTTGTTTTTGCTTTTAGCGTCAGCCTAGATAGCTTTTCAGTAGGCTTAACGCTAGGAATTTATGGGGCAAAAACCGCTTTAGTTTTGATCTGCTTTGGGGTCGCTGCCACCATCTTAACGTGGAGTGGCTTGCTAATCGGTCGCAAAGTCCAAAATTGGCTCGGCAAATACAGCGAAGTCCTAGGAGGAAGCATCCTGCTCGCCTTCGGCCTAAAACTATTACTTTAACAAATTAACGCACTGGGGGTCAGACCCCCAGTGCGTTAATTTGTTAAAGGGGATTTTTAAATGTTGCTAAAATTTTAACAATATTTCTATATTAAAAAATCTATATTGACTTATAATAGAGAAATGTAGGGTGAAAACGGTTTAAGTAGGAGGCAGCAGGATGGTTCGTATATTATTTGTATGTACCGGAAATACATGCCGTAGTCCAATGGCAGAAGCGATTTTAGCAAGTAAGAAATTGCCGGATGTAGAGGTCAGATCGGCAGGCGTATATGCAATGGATGGCTTACATGCCTCTGAAAATGCAAAAGTGGTTTTATCAGAAAATCAAATTGAACATAATCATCGCTCTAGCTTATTGACTCCACAGGATGTAGAGTGGGCGACATATGTATTCACGATGACCGGGTCTCATAAGGAAGCAATTCTATATAACTTTCCTACAGCAAAGGATAAAGTTTTTACGATTAAGGAGTTTGTTGGGGATGGATACCAGGATGTGATTGACCCTTTTGGTGGAAATGTCGAAATATATCGAAAAACATTTCAAGAATTGAGCCAAATGGTCGATAAAATAATAAAGAAACTATAATTTAAAAATGTTTTAAAAAAAAAGAGAGAGAAATTTACGGGGGAGCTAACGAAATGGAAAAACCTAAACGCAAGCGCTACAAAAATGGACTTAGGAAAAAGCTCGTTATTTTTACGACAGCATTGGCTATTATTACTTATACAACAAGTGCTTTATTCATTTATTTTATCTATCCAATGTTAAAGGATAGTTTGCAAATCGGAGAATCTCTTTTTACTACGATAACGTTAAGCCTTGGTGTTATTTGGTCAGGAATATTAACGTTCATTGCAGCTGGCTTCATAACAAAATCACTACAGAAGCTAGAAAAAGTAGCTTTAGAAGCAGCGAATGGCGATTTAAGTGTTGATGTGGAGATTTCTAAATCGGACGATGAAATTCGTGCATTAGGCTTAGCTTTTAACCAAATGCTAGGTAGTTTAAAAGATATGGTCCAGAAGATTGAAGAAAACTTTACTGAGACGAATGGTAAAGTGATTGCCATTTCGCAAGAATCATCTTTTGCGGCACAGCAAGCAGAATCGATTGGAAGAACTATTTCTGAAATCGCGGTTGGAGCAGACAATTCAGCTGCTTCGATCCAAACAACGGTTGAATCCCTTGACGATGTGATTCGAATTGCTGGTGAGGTACAAGTGAAATCTCAAGCAGCAGAAAAAATTTCTGAGGAAATGGTTGATGATCTTCAAAACTCTCGAGATGTCATCCATTCATTAATTTCCGGAATTGTGAAATTAGCAGAAGATAACCAACAATCATTACAAACAGTAAAGCGTTTAGAAGAAAATGCAAAACAAGTAGAAGAAATTATTAAACTTGTTGGAGATATTGCCGCACAAACGAATTTATTAGCCCTAAATGCTTCGATTGAAGCGGCGAGAGCTGGTGAGCACGGTAAAGGATTTGCGGTAGTAGCGGATGAAGTTCGTAAACTGGCAGATGAAAGTGCAAAAGCCGTACAAGGTATTTCTGAATTAATCCAAAATATACAGCTAGAAGTGCAAAACGTCGTGAAACAAATCTCTTCGCAAGTAGAAACAGCTAATAATGAAGCGACTAAGGGAACAAAAACAAATGAAGTAATCGAAGAAATGACAAGAACGGTTCATGATATGGCTTCAAGTGTAAGTGCCATTACGACTTTAGTAGATAGCCAGATGGGTAGCATTCAACAAACTTCTAACCAATCACAAGAGGTTGCGGCCATTGCCGAAGAAACATCCGCTGGTGCTCAAGAGGTTGCTGCAGCTACAGTTCAACAAACATCTGTAATCGAAAGCGTAGAAACATTAGCATTAGATTTAAAAGGACAAGCAGAAAAATTAAAAGAAACCATCACACGATTTAAACTATAAAACAGGGAAAAGGCTGACACCTTAAGGCAATTAACTTAAGAGTCAGCCTTTTTTTGAGACCTAATTCTTTAGCATATTAAAGCGGCGGGGGTCAGACCCCCACTGCTTTAATGTGTTAAAGAGGACTGGGTGCCGAGCATTAAGTATTTTTTCGTTGTTGGACACCTCGCTTGGCTTTCTTTTTTAGGATGACTATGACAGAATATAAATTGAAACGTTTACATTTGGGGAGGCTTTTTTACATGAAAGTGGCAATTGCATCAGATCATGGCGGGATAAATATTCGTAAAGAAATTACATCTTTGTTAAATGAATTGGGAGTTTCGTATGAGGATTTCGGTTGCGATTGTGAAACCTCAGTCGATTATCCAGACTATGCTTTACCAGTGGCGAAAAAGGTGGCTAGTGGCGAGTTCGACCGTGGGATTCTCATTTGTGGGACAGGAATCGGCATGAGTATTGCAGCTAATAAGGTAAAGGGTATTCGTTGTGCGCTTGTTCACGATACCTTTAGTGCAAGAGCAACTAGAGAGCATAATGATAGCAATATTATCGCAATGGGCGAACGTGTTATTGGCCCTGGGCTAGCTCGTGATATCGTGAAAATTTGGCTTGGGACGGAATTTGAAGGTGGGCGCCACGCAAATCGCGTCGGCAAAATTACCGAAATCGAAAACAACAATTTGTAAAAAGAAGGGGTGGGCGTATTGTCTCATACCATTCAATTATGGGAACAACATTTACAGACCATTTTAAATGAATTTCTTGAACAAGTTGATTTAACAGAAAAAAAGGTACTAGTTATAGGATGCAGTACGAGCGAGGTTATTGGCGAAAAAATTGGTACCGCTGGAACGCTAGAAGTGGCTGAAATGATTTATAGTCAACTTCTACAGGTACAAAAGAAAACAGGCGTTCATTTAGCCTTCCAATGCTGTGAGCATTTAAACCGTGCCTTAGTGGTGGAACGTGAAACTCTTGAGCTTAAACAATGGGAGGAGGTCTCGGTTGTTCCAGCGAGAACGGCAGGCGGGGCGATGGCAACGTATGCTTATGAGCAATTGAAAGATCCTGTCGTAGTAGAATTTATTAAAGCAGACGCCGGAATTGATATAGGCGATACGTTGATTGGTATGCATATGAAGCATGTGGCCGTCCCGAT
>DASQIV010000444.1:0-5102 GCA_035631415.1 Pseudoneobacillus sp.
TGCCGCTGCTCCAACGGCCGGGCTACATTTTACTGAAGGTTTGTTAGACGAGCTAAAAGAAATGGGTGTCCATATTGCTTTTATTACTTTGCATGTTGGTTTAGGAACCTTTCGTCCTGTAAGTGTTGAGGATATTAACGAACACGAAATGCACGCAGAATTTTATCAAATGACAGAAGGTACAGCTCGTCTTCTAAATGAGGTTCGTGAACAAGGTGGACGAATTATTTCTGTTGGAACAACATCGACCAGAACGCTAGAAACTATTGCCAGAGATCATGATGGGAAGTTTAGAGAAGCAAGTGGTTGGACAGATATATTTATTTATCCAGGCTTTGATTGGAAAGCGATTGATGGTATGATTACTAATTTCCATCTACCAAAGTCGACATTAATTATGCTTGTAAGTGCTCTAGCTGGGCGTGAAAACGTTCTAAACGCTTATAATACTGCTGTAAAACAAGGCTATCGCTTTTTTAGCTTTGGAGATGCAATGTTAATCCTATAGAGATAGGGAAACAAAGGAAGGAGTTTACGATTTTGACAGCAATAAGATATGAATTAATAAAAACATGTAAGCAAACTGGTGCCAGACTAGGCCGAGTTCATACTCCGCATGGTTCATTTGAAACGCCTGCTTTTATGCCTGTGGGTACTCTTGCAACAGTTAAAACAATGTCTCCTGAAGACCTAAAAGAAATGGGTGCGGGAATCATTCTAAGTAATACTTACCATCTCTGGTTGCGTCCTGGACATGAAATTATTAGAGAAGCCGGTGGACTTCATAAATTTATGAATTGGGATCGTGCAATTCTAACAGATTCTGGTGGATTCCAAGTATTTAGTTTGAGCAAATTCAGACATATTGAAGAAGAAGGAGTCCATTTCCGAAATCATTTAAATGGTGATAAGCTATTTTTATCACCTGAAAAAGCGATGGAAATTCAAAATGCGTTAGGGTCAGACATCATGATGGCCTTTGATGAATGCCCACCATACCCAGCATCATTTGAGTATATGAAAAAATCAGTAGAACGCACTTCAAGATGGGCAGAGCGCTGTTTAACTGCTCACGAAAGACCACAGGACCAGGGCCTCTTTGGGATAGTACAAGGTGGAGAATTTGAAGAACTACGTAAGCAAAGTGCTCGCGATTTAGTCTCCTTAGATTTTCCTGGTTACGCAGTGGGAGGGTTATCTGTTGGAGAGCCGAAGGATGTTATGAACCGTGCACTTGAGTTTACAACACCATTATTACCAACAAATAAACCACGATATCTAATGGGAGTTGGTTCTCCTGATTCTTTAATAGATGGTTCTATTAGAGGGATAGATATGTTTGATTGTGTCTTACCAACTCGAATTGCCCGGAATGGAACCCTTATGACAAGTAACGGTCGCCTTGTCGTGAAAAATGCTAAATATGCGAATGATTTCAGTCCAATCGATGAGAATTGTGATTGTTATACATGCCGTAACTATACTCGTGCATATATTCGTCATTTAATTCGTTGTGATGAAACGTTCGGAATAAGACTTACCTCTTATCATAATCTTTATTTTCTGTTAAAATTAATGGAACAGGTCAGACAAGCGATTCGTGAAGATCGTTTAGGAGACTTTAGAGAAGAGTTTTTTGAACAATACGGGTTTAATCAACCGAATGCGAAAAACTTTTAATTAAGCTCTACACATTGAAAATAACATAATTATTTTCGCTTGAAAGGAGGGGAAAAGGAATGGATGGTTTGTTAGGTACAGTTGGACCGTTAATATTAATGTTTGTTTTATTTTATTTCTTATTAATTCGTCCACAACAAAAACGTCAAAAAAACGTTCAACAAATGCAAAGTAGTTTGTCAAAAGGTGACCGAATCGTAACGATTGGTGGCTTACATGGTTTTGTTGATTCAGTTGACGAAGATAAAGTAGTCATTAAATGTGGCGATGGTAGCAGGCTTACATATGATCGCGCTGCAATTCGAGAAGTTTTAGAATCAAGCGCTGTTCAATCATAAGGAAGATTTTCTTTTCGAAAACTAAAAAGGAAGCAGTCAATTGACTTGCTTCCTTTTATATTGCTTAAAATTTTCAAAAAAAGTAAAAAATGCTTACGCCAAATGTTTTTAAGCCTTTTTGGCAGTAGTCATATTAACACCTAATATTCCACCCATCATAGCAACAAGCATATAACAGGTGTGGTAAATAATCTGTTCTGCTGTGAATAAACTGTTATGACCTAAGTATTGGAATAAGAAAATAATTATAGAGTACAATAACCCCGTTCCTCCGCCAAGAAGCCATCCTTTTTCTTTCCCTTTTCCTCCAGAGATAAATCCACCAACAAATAAGGAAATAAAAGAAACAGCCGTTACAATAAATTGAAGTGAAGATTCTTGAGTAGCTGTAAATCTTAATATCAACGAAAAAATCAAACTACAAATAATCGCAACCGAAAAAATACTTACAATCCCGTATAAAATTGAAATACCAAGATTTTTTGATTCGATGATTTTCCTCCCCCTTCTCTTTCTTTAGCTATCCACAAGCTTCGTACAAGTATATAAAAAAGCTTGTTTCCTAGTACGAGCATATTCATTCACGAAGGAAAATAGAATAAAAATTTTGGTCTTTATTGAAAAAGAATGGGAAGAAAAGGAAAGCGAAAAGGTGAATCAATTTAGTCTGAAAGATGAAAAATAGTATCAAATGCATGAAAGGGGGATGTCCAAATGGAAGAATATTTATTTATTATTCTGCGCACGATCTTCCTATATGTCTTACTCCTTTTAATTTTTAGAGTGATGGGAAAAAGGGAAATTGGCGAGTTAAGTATACTTGATTTAGTAGTCTTCATCATGATTGCTGAAATGGCAGTCGTCTCCATTGAAAATCCAGATGACCCTATCATGCACACTGTACTGCCTATGCTCGTGTTAATGATCATACAAATTGGTTTTGCCATTCTATCTTTAAAAAGTAAAAAGTTTCGTGACATTATAGAAGGAAAACCTATCATTATCATTAATCGCGGGAAAATAGATGAAAAAGAAATGCGAAGACAAAGATATAATTTTGATGATTTGTTACTACAGCTTAGAGAAAAGGACATTCGGAATATTGCTGATGTCGAATTTGCCATCCTTGAGCCATCAGGGAAACTATCAGTTTTTGAGAAGAAAGGTAAAAAATCTGGAGACATTACCATACCACTAGTGATTGATGGAACTATTCAAGAAGGGAATTTAGGTCGGATTAATAAAACAAACCTTTGGCTTCGTCAACAGTTAAGGAAAAAAGGATATACTGATATAAAAAAAATCTCATTTTGTAGCTTTCAGAATGGTTCCTTTTTTATCGATATAAAAGATGAAGAATAAAACACGTCATACAGATGACGTGTTTGTTTGTTCTATTGGCTTCGTGGCATCTTTTCGTAACTGTACTATACAAAGATGCTGAAGAAGAATTAAGGTAACTATTTAATATTCGGTTCTGTTGGTAACCAAGCTGACGAAAAGAGCCTTATTTAAAAGCAAGCTTTGATAAAGGAGCTCCAATCCATGGAATTCTCTTTATTTCATCTTTCTTTACGAGGCCAAAACCGATTAATAAAATAAAGTAAGTTATTCCAATTAAGCTTACTGCTGATAAAACGATGGTTAATTGAGAATAATCACCGTTCATTTTCCCCATTGTAAAGTAACCAAGCCAGCCTGAAATGAACATCACAACAAATGTTTTAAGATAGTCTCTAATATAAAAAGTAAAGGAAATTCTTTTAAGAACAGTAGCGAAATGTAACATTGTAACCAATACAAAACCAACAATAATGCCTAAGGCAGCTCCTTTAATTCCAAAAGCAGGTTGTGTGGCTAAAAGGAAAATGACAGCTGTTTTTACAATATTACCAATTAAGCTATTAATCATGGCTGCTCTTGCTAAATTTAAAGCTTGGAGTGTTGCTTGTAATGGACCTTGATAATAATAAAACAGAAAAAAAGGAGCCATTATGCGGATAAAATAAGAGCCATTTGTTGATCCATACATTAAGTGCATGAGTGGGTCGGCAAGTACATATAAAACGACAACAGCTAGTCCCCCTGTGACAAATGCAAATCGAAGTGCTTGCTGAAGTCTGTATTCAATAAGCTTTTTATCATTATTAGAATTTGCTTCACTAATGGCAGGGACTAGGGACGTTGCTAATGAATACGTAACAAAAGAAGGAAGTAATAATAATGGCATTGCATAGCCAGTTAGAGCACCATATTGTTTTGTTGCTACAGTTGCTGCAACACCGGCAATTGCCAAGCTATGAGCGACGACAATTGGTTCAAAAAACCAAGCGACCGAGCCGATCATTCTACTTCCGGTAGTAGGAAGAGCGATACTCATTAATTCTTTAAAGGTTTGTTTGCCAGAGTGGACATTCTTAAAAAAGTTTTTTCTAAGTGGGAAACGTTTCTTTAATTTAAATGCTGTTACTAAATAAATCAATGAAATTAATTCTCCAGCGACTGATGCCAACATGGCTCCAGCAGCTGCATATTCGATTCCATATGGGATAAAAGCCTTTGTTAATACAGCTATTAATAGGATACGAACAATTTGCTCTACCACTTGTGAATAAGCAGCGGGCTTCATATTTTGTCGCCCTTGGAAATAGCCTCGTAATACTGACGAAATGGCAATAATAGGTACAACTGGTGCAATAGCCATTAAAGGATAATAAATTCTTTCATCCGTAAATAATGTTTGGGCCAAATAAGGAGCACTTAAAAGTAATGCAGGTGTAAATAAAAGTGATAAGAATCCAGTTGTGGCCAAAGAAACAACAAGAATTTTTTTGATTTTTCTCATGTCTCCTCTTGCTTCTGCTTCAGCAATATTCTTTGAAATGGCAACAGGCAAACCGATTTGGGTGATCGTTACAACTAGAATTAAAGTCGGAAAGGCCATCATATAAAGTCCGACACCTTCTTCGCCTATAAACCTTGCAATCACAATCCGATTAATGAAACCTAAAATTCTCGTTATAAAACCTGCTAATAATAAAATGATTGTTCCTTTAAGAAATTTAGACATCCAACTCACTGCCT
>DASQIV010000445.1:0-3139 GCA_035631415.1 Pseudoneobacillus sp.
ATGCAACAAATCCAAGTGATCCTTATTCTAGAATTATTGAATTAAAACAGTTGATTCATACGATACAAGAGAATGGCATTCGAGTAATTTTAGATGTTGTGTACAACCATGTTTATGATAGGGAAAACTCTTCGTTTGAAAAAATTGTTCCTGGATATTTTTTTAGGCATGATCAATTTGGGATGCCTTCAAACGGAACTGGTGTTGGAAATGATATGGCTTCTGAACGATTGATGGTTCGAAAATTCATTTTGGACTCTGTTCACTTTTGGATTCAGGAATATGGAATAGATGGATTCCGCTTTGATTTGATGGGGATTTTAGATATTGACACTATGGAACAAATTAGAGACCTAGTTGATCAGTTTGACCCAAGCTTCATGATAATCGGGGAGGGGTGGGATTTAAATACTCCACTTCCTACACAGAAAAAAGCAATCATAAAAAATCAATCCAAACTTCCTAGGATAGCTCAGTTTAATGATATATTTCGTGATACGATCAAGGGTTGCACCTTTAATCTTAACGATAAGGGTTTTGTATTTGGAAATCATGTAAAACTATCACAATCAAAGCAGGTTATCTCCGGCAGTATAGGTTTGATTGAAGGTGGAAATGGAATTTTTCTGGAACCAAGTCAAACCATTAACTATATAGAATCTCATGATAATCATACCATGTGGGATAAATTTTTAAGCATGCAAGTAGAGGAAGATGAAAAAACTTTGATAAGATATCATCGATTAGCGTCAACCATCCTCCTTCTCTCGCAAGGTATCCCCTTTTTGCACAGTGGTCAGGAATTTTTCAGAACAAAAAATAAGATTGGAAATAGCTATAAATCTCCGAATGAGGTAAACAGACTCGATTGGGTTAGAAAACAAAAACATCTAGAACATGTGGAATATTTAAAAGGATTGATAGAATTAAGAAAATCAAATCAGGCTTTTAGACTAAGGACTGCCATTCAAATCAAAAGCCACTTTGAATGGCTTCCCTTGATAGAGCCGATATTGGGATATCGTTTAAAGGATATTAAATCTTACGGAGAATGGTCCGATATAGTCGTTATTTTCAATCCTTTAAATAGCAAACAAACAATAAATTTTCCTTTGACAGGACAATGGTTTGTGCTCGCAAATCATGAAAACGCTGGCCCGACTAGAAGAGAGAGTATTATTAATCCAAGTACCATTATAATTGAACCCATCAGTGCATTGGTAATAGGGAGGCTGGATTAACAAGGGAAATGGAGAACATTTGCTTGTCGGGGCTATCAAGCCACTTCCGCTTTTAAAATTATCTAGCTGCAGTGGCTAGCCCCTCGAGTCAAATAACCTCTCCCCATAAAGTCAAAGAACAACTTTTTGGGGAGAGAACATTTGCTTGTCGGGGCTATCAAGCCACTTCCACTTTTAAATTTAGCTTGACGAAAAAAGGCTGTTAGAGATAAAATCTATTAGATAGCTATTGTGAAATAATTGCTCAATAGCTGTCTTTTTATTTTTCATTAGACCTTTAACTTTTGATGATAAAGTTATTTGTAAATTGCACAAATTGAAGGTGAACCATCTTGGAACATTTACTTGGACAGGAATGGGAAATTGTTCCTGCTGGCGGCGCAACAGGTGAGGCTTTTTTTGCTCAATTCGAAGAGCAAAAGCTGTTTTTAAAACGTAATTCTTCACCATTTCTTGCCGTATTGTCAGCAGAAGGAATTGTCCCGAAACTTGTTTGGACGAAAAGATTAGAAAATGGAGACGTCATTACTGCACAACAGTGGATGGACGGAAGAGAATTAAAACCGTCTGAAATGTGTGCGGATCAGGTGGCAAAGCTTCTAAAAAAAATCCATCGTTCCAAGCCGTTACTTGGGATGCTGAAACGTCTAGGTAAATCGCCTCTACAACCAGAAACCCTCCTCCGAATACTCGAAGAAGGGCTTGATTTAGATATTTTAAAAATACCGTCTGTGATTCGAGTATTGGAATTTTTAAATAATGAACTCGAACATATACATTCAGATGAAAAGACTGTATGTCATACGGATGTAAACCATAATAATTGGCTTTTGACCGAAAAAAATGAATTATTTTTAATTGATTGGGATGGCGCAATGATTGCAGATCCCGCCATTGATTTAGGACAACTATTATATTGGTACATTCCAAAGGATGATTGGGCAAATTGGCTTGAACTTTATGGAATCAAGCTAACTGAACATTTAAAGCTTAGAATGCGCTGGTATGTTTTTTCCCAAACCTTAAACTCTATCCAATGGTATAAAAGTAAAAATCGTCTTGATGAGATGAATAGATGGATTGACTATTTAGATGTTATTTAGGCTCAGTTTGCTTCCATAGGATTGAACTTAGGAATATTGATCAATGTTATTAACCCATTGTGCCAACTGGTCTTGATTGGTTGTAATATGATCATCTAAGTCAGGCGTATTAACGCCAGCTTGACTATAAGTATAGATTTCCTGTAAGACATTTTTAACATTTTGGTTAATGTCGTTATTCACCATTAGAGACTTTACAAGACGTTCGAGTTGTTCACATTCTGAAACAGAACCACAACAGTCAGTCTGATGATTGTTTAATATATCTTTTAATAAGTTAACTTGATCTTGGGAATTTATGGGCATGTATATAATCACCTTTCGCCTAAAAGTAAAAAAAGGAATTCACACTTTAGATTGTGGATTCTTTTTTATGTTTATGCACAGGATACACACAAACAGTAAATATTTTTCAACTTGCCAGGAATGCTACCTGCATGATATGGTTTGAACGAAAATGTATGATGAGGAGTGTCAAAATGAGACAGAGAAATAAACCGTGGGCTAAAGACAAAATGAATCAATACCCACAATATGTGATTTCGAATCCCGAGGAACACAAAGGAAATTGGTCAGAGGTGTTTGGAAAAAAACAACCTCTTCATATAGAAATTGGTACTGGTAAAGGTCGATTTATAACTGGAATGGCAAAAGCTAATCCAAACATAAATTATCTTGGAATTGAACTTGCTGAAAGCGTAATAGTCTCAGCTCTAGAAAAACTCATCGACTTAGAGCTTCCAAATGTAAAGCTGTTAAATGTTAATGCAGGTGACCTAGAAAAGTATTTTTCGA
>DASQIV010000446.1:0-3545 GCA_035631415.1 Pseudoneobacillus sp.
GGTAAACAATGAAAAAACGTTCTTATCTATTCTCTTTCCTGTTTATGGTGGGGTTAATGGTAATAGCCTCTGTAATCCTTGTAAATATGTATCAGGATTCACGTGAAGTACCCGTTTATACCGCATCAAACCATACAACGAAGGAAGTTTCCTTAAGTGGAAAAGGTTACACAACAAATGTTACGTTAGGTGCAATTGGTGACATTTTAATACATGATTGGGTGTATGAGGATGCATATAATGGGGCTAGCTACAATTTTAAGCCCATGTTTCAATATGTAAAAGATTCTTTACAAGCACCTGATGTGTTGCTTGCCAATCAAGAAACGGTTTTAGGTGGTACAGAGTTGGGGCTTTCTAGTTACCCAATGTTCAATAGCCCTCAAGAAGTTGGAGATGCTTTAATGGATGCTGGTATTGATATCGTTTCAACTGCCAATAATCATTCTCTTGATAGAGGCGAAAAAGGAATTCTAACCTCCATAAGTTATTATGAAAAAGTAGGATTGCCTTATGTCGGTTTTTTTAAAGATAAACAGGATCAAAGCACCATTAGAATCATTCATAAAAACGGTGTCAAAATTGCTTATCTAGCCTACTCTTATGGTACAAACGGGATACCCGTCCCTGAAGGAAAAGACTATCTAGTGAACTTAATTGATAAAAACAAAATGAAGACAGAAATTCATAAAGCTAGAGAAATAGCAGATGTTGTAGTAATGAGTGTTCATTGGGGCAAAGAATATCAACGAATACCGACTGATGAACAACAACAATTAGGACAATTCCTTGTTGATGAGGGCGTAGATATTGTATTTGGACATCACCCGCATGTTCTTCAGCCAATGCAAATGCTTAAAAGTAAGGATCATCGAAATGCTTTTATAGTTTATTCATTAGGTAACTTTCTTTCAGGCCAAATGTGGGACTATAAGGATATTGGCGGCCTAGCAACCATAAACATTAAAAAAGAAGTTAGTCCTCAAGGGACAAAAATTGACCTATCAAACCCTCAATTTGTACCAACCTATGTATCTAACAAACACTTAAAGGAATATAGAATTGTTCCATTAAAGAATGCTGGTCCTTTTGGGTTAAAAGATGCAGCTAAGCAAAATGAAGAAATTATGAAACATATGACACAATGGCTCCGCTAATTAGCGGAGTTTTTTTCCGTTCATTCCTTTTTGTGTTTGTATTTGTGATTAATCTTTTTACATTGAATTGCTATTAAAATGTTGTTTTATGTTCATAATAATTTTAGGCCATTCGTTCCAATTGACTGACATCTGTATAAGGCAAATTCATTTTCGGATAAACGTTGATTTGATATAATGTATAAACAGGGTTAGAAAGGAAGATTTATCATGAACATACAGGTCACGAATGATGCAGCAAGTTGGTATAAATCTGAAATGTCTTTAAAAGATGGAGATAACCTTCGTTTTTTCGTCCGCTACGGTGGATTTAGTACTTTTCAACGTGGTTTTTCGTTAGGTATCGAAAAAGAAGAGCCTTCTGAAATAGGTGCATCTACAACTGTGGATGGAATCATGTTTTATATTGAAGAAAAGGATTTGTGGTATTTTTCTGGACACGATTTACTTGTAAGCTATAACGCGAAGATGGATGAAACGGAATTCGAATATCTGACAGAGCAGACGTTCTAAATGCGTCTGTTTTTCATTGTATAAAAAATAAAAAAATATTGCCTATTAACCCCCTTGCATATATAACTTTTGACAGATAAAATTATACTTCGTTATACAATTTTAAAATGAAGATTTTTTAATTTGAAATACAGGTGAATCTATGGAAATTACTAATGAAGAATACATTTTAGATCGATTAAAAGTAAAAATCTATTTGTTCATCCTTCCCTTCATTATTTTTGCAACAGGTGTAGGCTGGACGATGGATCTCCTTAATTCTAGGATCCCCATTACATATGATTTGTTTTTGTTTCCAATTTTAGACGTTTGGTTACTTTTTTGCTTTATTTTTATATTAGTTAAAAGACATTTACCTAGATTTTTAGAGTTAACCTCCTTCTTGTTTGTTACTATTATTTACTTCGTTTGGTTTGCTAATACCCTAAGTGTTAATTTGAAAGAAGGTTCCTTAAGTGGTGGTCTTGGAGAGTTTACCAACTGGGTCCCTTTGTTTTTTATTTTTGTTTTTTTAATATACAATCAAAAAATAGCTCTTTTTATCGCCTTATCCATTTTTACTACCACTTTAGTTATCGGTATCGTAATGAACTACATCTATCAACAATCGTTTGACGTACAAACGTATGATTCGTTAATCCAATTTTACCTTTCGAATGCGACCTATATTTTTGCACTTTATTTTTTACAAAGATTAAAAACTGCTTTCATTCAGAAAGAAGCCATCCAACAGCTAGCCAATACGGATTATTTAACGAAGCTTCCGAATCGTCGATATGTTGAGAGAAGTCTTCATCAACATATTCATAATGAACAACCTTTTTCTATCATACTGTTTGATATTGATTTGTTTAAACATATAAATGATACATATGGACATGATGTTGGGGATAAAGTTCTGAAAGAATTTGCTTTTCTAATGAAAGATAATATGAGAGATAAAGACATTGTTGGGAGATGGGGTGGTGAGGAATTTATCATCATTGCACCAGATTTACCTGTTAAACAGGCAGCCTCCTTTTCGGATAGAATACGTAAATTAATCGAAGAAACCCAATTTACTCTCGAGGTGAAGGTCACTGCTAGCTTCGGGGTAGCGGAATACAAAGATAAAGAAAGAGTCCAAGATATTCTAAAACGAGCTGATGTAGCTTTATACTTATCCAAAGAGCGAGGGCGTAATAAGGTGGAAATTATGTTATAAAACGAGCACAATTAAATTGTGCTCGTTTTTTCTTTACCCAAAATAGTCCTTCACCATATGTGTTCAAACAAACCTTCTTTTAATAAAATCTGTTTTTGTTTTTCTCCAAGTAAATCGAAATGGGAATAACCATCCTTCCTGTGGTGGATCCAAGCTTTCTGTAATTGATATTTACTTCCCCATTCTGCTAGTTTTTCTAAATCGGAGCATCCTACTTTTGTAACAGTATTACACCCTGGGAATCGCTCATCTTGCCAGTAATGGGTTAAAAATGCGATTTCTCCATCATCAATTTTTTGTTTCCATGTCTTTAAATCCTCTTTTTTTAATCCAAAAGCCAACAAAGTCACCCACTTAGTTACGATTTCTTCTTTGCGTTTTCATAGGCTTGATGCCAATCAGGATAAAGTTTACGAATCGCAATCGGGCGGAAATTTTCTCTTTTGACACAAACATGCTTCGATATAGCTGTGACGGCTATTTCTCCCTCATTGGTAAAAATCTCGTAACCGTATGTAACTCGAAACCCATCATACTCTTCTATCCAGGTGTTCACTTTTGCAACATCCCCATAACGCAAAGGCTTTTTATAGGAAATTTGGATATCAAGGACGGGTGAAATAATTCCGTCCTTTTCCATTTCAGCATAGTTAAAGCCGAGATCTTGAATA
>DASQIV010000447.1:0-2769 GCA_035631415.1 Pseudoneobacillus sp.
TAGATTTACCAACGAAGTTTGATAAGCTTGATTTCGTTAAATCCCGTAAAATTTGGTTCATCTTTTCGAGCACAGTCATTGTTTTAGGATTGATTATCATTTCTATTTTCCGTTTGAATTTAGGAATCGATTTTTCAAGTGGTACACGGATTGAAGTTTTATCAGATAAGGCTCTTACGACTTCGGTTGTAAAGGATGCCTTAGAAGATGTAAATGTGAATACCGACGATATCGTTATTTCGGGTAATGACAACGAAATTGGGGTTGCTCGATATAAAGGGGTATTAACAAAGGATGAAATTGCGAAATTAAAATCAGAGTTCCACGATAAATTTGGAGCTGAGCCAAGTGTAAGTACGGTTTCTCCAACAGTAGGTAAAGAGTTAGCAAAAAATGCGATCATTGCAACGATTATTGCCTCAATCGGGATTATTATTTATGTAGCATTCCGATTTGAAATTTACATGGGACTAGCTGCTGTATTAGCATTATTGCATGATGCATTCTTTATTATCTCTTTCTTCAGTATTACACGTTTAGAAGTAGACATTACGTTTATTGCAGCCATTCTTACGATTATTGGTTATTCGATTAATGATACAATCGTTACGTTCGACCGTATTCGTGAAAATATGCAGAAGAAACGTAAGATTCGTACAAATGAAGAAATTGCAGAAGTGATCAATAAAAGTATTCGTCAAACATTAACACGTTCAATTAACACTGTTTTAACAGTTGTTGTGGCTACTTTAATGATTTTAATTTTCGGTAGTGAATCAATCCGAAACTTCTCCATCGCTTTATTTGTTGGATTACTCTTTGGATGTTACTCTTCATTATTTATTGCAGCACAATTATGGTATGTGTGGAAGTGTAAAGAACTGAAAAAGAAGGGTATTCTTAAGACTTATAAAGAGAAGAAAGTATCTTCAGACGAACCTCAAGTTTAATTTGGAAGGGCTAGTTCTTAAAAAGAACTAGCCTCTTTTATTGTTCATTTTTATCGATTTCATTCAAATCCTGAAATTTCCACTTATTTGTTGTACCTACTATTTTATTTGAAACTCTAGAAAACGTTTTGTATAATAGGAAAGGCTGAGGGGTGACCGTATGTTAAAAGCAAGAACTAGATGGAATGTTCGCCAAGCTGATAAAGAGCTGGTAGATACCTTAACAAATGAATTAAACATTACACCTCTTGTGGCACAGTTACTTGTGAACCGCGGAATGGATACCGTAGATCGTGCACGGTATTTTTTGTTTGGTAAAGAACAATTTCATGATCCTTTTTTATTAAAAGACATGGATGTAGCGGTTACAAGAATTAAAGAGGCGATCGATAAGCAAGAACCAATTTTAATTTTTGGCGATTATGACGCAGATGGTGTTAGTAGTACGACCGTTATGATGAAAACACTTGTGGATTTAGGAGCTAATGTTGACTTTTATATCCCGAATCGTTTTACTGAAGGTTACGGTCCGAATGAACCAGCCTTTCGCCATGCATCTGAAATTGGAATTAAATTAATTATAACGGTTGATACTGGTATATCTGCTTTGAATGAAGCTAAGATTGCAAAGGAACTTGGGATGGATTTAATTATTACAGACCACCATGAGCCAGGACCTATCTTACCTGAAGCTTTTGCTATTATTCATCCAAAATTAGAGGATAGTCAATATCCCTTTAAGGAGCTAGCAGGTGTAGGTGTAGCATTTAAAGTAGCTCATGCTCTGTATGGACAAGTCCCGGAACACCTTTTGGAGATTGCGGTTATTGGAACGATTGCTGATCTTGTTCCTTTAAAGGACGAGAATCGTTTAATTGCTAAAGCAGGTATTCAAAAACTTATCCATACAAAAAATCTCGGTTTAAGAGCTTTATTTAAGGTTTGTGGAGTGGATCCACAATCGATTACAGAAGATACAATTGGTTTTACTTTAGGTCCTAGAATAAATGCTGCTGGACGATTAGGGGATGCTGATCCCGCAGTCCATTTATTACTTACTGAAGATATCACCGAAGCAAGCGAATTAGCTGAAGAAATTGATCAAATAAATCGCAACAGGCAAGCAATTGTTAACGAAATCACCGAAGAAGCTATAAAAATGGTAGACGAGTCTTTATTACAGGCTGATTATAAGGTGATTGTAATAGGAAAAGAAAATTGGAATTCCGGTGTAGTTGGTATTGTTGCTTCCCGATTAGTGGATAGATATTATCGTCCAACGATCGTATTAAGCTATGACAGTGAAAAAGGGTTAGCAAAAGGATCGGCTCGAAGTATTGAGGGATTTGATCTTTTTCAAAATCTATCCTTATGCCGTGATATTCTCCCGCATTTTGGAGGACATACGGCTGCGGCAGGAATGACCTTGAACATAGAAGATGTTTCTCTGCTAAGATCTCGGCTCAATGAGCTAGCCGCTCAGCAATTAGATGATGAATTACTCGTTCCTATGACACATCTTGATGGCGAATTCCTACTTGAAGAGATTCAACTAGACTCTGTAAAAGAAATGATGTATTTAGCCCCATTTGGAATGGAGAATCCCAAACCAAAGGTGTTAATAAAGGATAGTACCATTGCTAATATTAGAAAAATTGGCTCAGAGCAAAATCATTTAAAAATGACCATCGAACAAAATGGAATTCAATTAGATGGAATTGGATTTGGTTTAGGAAAAATTTTTGAAGAAATATCTCCTACATCTACCATTTCTGTTATTGGTGAGTTATCAATAAATGAATGGAATAATGTTCAAAAG
>DASQIV010000448.1:0-2201 GCA_035631415.1 Pseudoneobacillus sp.
TTGTAAAATGAAGAAGGACAAAGGCTGAAAAAACTAACCAAAATGTTTTTTATAGAGCTGATGAAATGGCTATCCCCATCACCATGCACTAAATATACTGAACTAATATCTCAACAAATTCCTCTAGATTTTGTTTATCTTCTTCGTCAAAACGAGATTTTTCTGGTGAATCAATATCTAATACACCTAGGATATCTCCATTTTTTATCAGTGGAATGACAATTTCAGATTGGGAGGCGGCATCACAGGCAATATGTCCAGGGAATTGATGAACGTCTTCCACAAGAATGGTTTCTCTTTTGGCTATCGCTGTTCCACATACACCTTTTCCAACAGGGATTCTCACACATGCTGGCAACCCTTGGAATGGTCCTAATACTAATTCTTTGTCATCCATTAAATAAAACCCTACCCAGTTAATTCGATCTAGAAATTGGTTTAATAGAGCAGAGGCATTACTTAAATTAGCAATTTGGTTTTTTTCATCTTCAATCAGTGCTTTAAGCTGTTTTTTTACGAGAGCGTAGTTTTCTTTTTTATTTCCTCGGTAATTTTCGACATTAAACATCGTTTTTCACCTTTCTTTCTTGAAATTTACTTTACATTCTAACAAAACTGCAAGAAAAAGAGGAGACTTTGTCGACAATTTATAAAAGGAAAGTTCCAAATTTAGAAGAATGTATTTAAGAGAGGGATTTTCGAATTAGAAAAGCGAGGGAAGTCAAGTGAAAAAGAATTCGAAAGAAGCTATAGTTCAAGCAGCCATATCATTATTTAATACAAAAGGATTCCACGCCACTTCCATTCGTGATATTTCTACGAAAGCAAATGTAAACGTAGCAAACATTGCTTACTATTTTGAAAATAAACATGGATTATTAGAATTTTGTTTAACGTCATTTTTTGAACAATATTTAATTCGGATAGAGGAAGCACTACCAATATTAGAGGAAGATCCGCTAACTTGCTTAAAGAAGGTAGCTGAAAATATATTAGCTTTCCAATGCAATAATATACATTTCACTAGGTTTATTCTTCGTGAGATGTCAATTGATTCACAAGTCGTAAGGGAAATCATGTCTACCTATTATGTGAAAGAAAAATATTATTTTAAAAAGATTCTAGAAAGAGGAGTGCAAAAAAAGGTTATTAGACCCCACTCCATTGCCTATTTAATTATTCAATTTAAAGGGATGCTCACGATGCCTTTTTTAAATACGCAATATGTGACAGAAGTACTTCATGTCTTTCCACATGAACGCTTTTTTGAGGAAAAATATTTACAGGTTATGTATCAATGGATAGATGGGGTTGTAGGAAATAATGCCTTATTCGAAAAAAGGGCAGTTAATAACTAAATGAATATCATTCATTTAGCATTATTCTGCCATCAATTCTCTACCTTGATTTAAATCTTTGACTTGATGCGCATCTGACCCATAAACGAGTGGGATTTGAAGACGTTTCACTTCGTTAATGATCCATAGAGGAGGATACGGTTCTCGACATAATGGTTTTGCAGTTCCTGCACCATTATAATCGAGTTCGTATTCTTTTTCTTTTATAGCAGTTAAGATATTTAGAATTTGATTTTCAAATCTTTCAGTTGCCGGAAATTTTTTATGGAATTTTTTTATTAATGTCATATGACCGATTCGCTTCGGTTTAAAAATTCCTAAATCCGAAGTAATAGAAAGCAATAAGGTTTGGAAATATTTCCGGTAAATATGGTCGATGGAACCAAATTCATGAATCATGGATTCAAACATATCTGGACTATAGTCCAGACAATAATAATTTGTGTTATTTTTTAAAAAGTGGACGGAGAGAATGGCATCATCCAACCTTGGTCCAACTTCGTTTAAGAACTGTTTGATTTCCTCTTCAAAACCTTCTATAAAATCTACTTCTAAGCCGACATTAACTTTAATTGTCTGCCGATAGAAATGTTTATATTCTTCCACCTCATGTAAGTAATCTTCCAGTAAATGAATGGATATTGCACTATCAGCAGTAGGGGTGGTATCAACGAAATTTGAAGGTAGGGGCGCGTGTTCTGTAAAGGAAATTTCCCGATATCCCAATTCAATAGCTCGTTCTATATAATTGACCAGTGGATCTTTTGTACCATGTGGACAATATGGGGTATGGATATGACCGTCTCTCAAGTACATTTTTATATTTCCCCTTTTATTTTTGGT
>DASQIV010000449.1:0-4783 GCA_035631415.1 Pseudoneobacillus sp.
AACATATGGAGCCCTGTATTGCTCCTCATAAATCTATTATATAGAATTTTCTTACAAATAATAAATAAATTATTCTAAATTTCCATTTAATATTTCATATTCACGACTTGCTAAAATAACCTGGAGCATTACTTCAACAAAAAGAGACACTAATCCAGTTAGATTAATGCCAAGTATTAATAAATAAATTCCCACGTTTGTTAAAGTGCAATTATTCAACCATTTTTATTTATGTAAGGAAATAGTACAACCTAAATATATTTGGACGTAGAATGAAAGGTGATTTTTTTTCATACTATATTTTTGGGGTGAAAAAAATGCCAAGAGTAAATTACCGAAGTTCAGACGTTGACTTAATGGCAAGGATGTTGAGAGCAGAAGCCGAAGGTGAAGGAAAACAGGGAATGTTATATGTAGGTACTGTAATTGTTAATCGTCTTAAAGCAAATTGTTCTGACTTTAAAAATTTAAGAACAATTCCCCAGGTTATTTTTCAAGTACAAGGAGGAAATTATTCCTTTGAAGCTGTTCAAAAAGGGAATGTATTCTATCAAAGAGCGAGATCTGTTGAAAAAAGATTAGCAAAACAGAATTTGGATTATTGGAGACAACACCCAGCGAAATATTCTCTTTGGTATTTTAATCCATATGCTCCATGCCCTCCAACCTGGTACGGTCAACCTTTATCTGGTCAATTTAAAAATCATTGTTATTTTGAACCAAAACCCGGAACATGTGAAAGTGTTTATATCGGCAGTTAAGTTTACTCATTATTTTATTGCAAAAACTAATTCTCATAATCTGAAAAAATAAAATAATAAAAGGGCTGGCTATCGATTATTGTCGCTAGTCAGCCCTTTTATTTAGGCAGTCTTATTAATCTATTTATTTAGCCGCTACTTCGACTGAGTTTGTGTTAATTCATAACCAATAATGACGTGGAAATTGAACTAATAATACGGAATGGAACTTTACACCTTATTTTAATACTTTCCCAAGGCTATCTTCATATCTTCAATAAAAGCCAATACCACTTCCTCTTTTGTTGCCCATGAGGTTACTAGGCGAATAGCAGAGTAGTCTGAATCAACCTTTTCCCAAATATAAAAAGAATATTTACTTTGGAGCTCCGTAATTAATGAATTGGGAAGAATAGGAAAAATCTGATTTGATGGAGAATGTGTTAAAAACTTAAATTGTTCCTTACTAATTGCCTCTCTAAGCAATTCTGCCATCTTATTCGCATGCAACGCCAAATCAAAGAATAGATTATCCCTGAATAATTCAAGAAACTGTATGCCTAATAGTCTACCTTTTGCCAGGAGTGCTCCTTTTTGTTTCATATGAAATCGAAATTCCTCTTTTAGTGAATCACGACAAATAACTAAGGCCTCGCCAATGAGTGCGCCATTCTTGGTTCCACCAATATAAAAAGCATCAACAAGTAAAGGTAAATCGCTTAATTCTAGATCATTTTCCGCAGAAGACAAAGCTGATCCTAGTCTTGCACCATCCATAAACAAAATAAGGTTATTTTCCTTACAGATTTGACTTAACTGTTCCAGTTCACCCTTCTTATAAATGGAACCTATTTCAGTTGAATTAGAAATATAAACCAACTTAGGCTTCACCATGTGTTCATCCGTGTGAGCATCAAGTGCTTCTTTTATGTGCGAAGGGCTTAATTTCCCATCCTCAACCTCAATTGATATTATTTTATGTCCTGTAGCTTCAATCGCACCTGTTTCATGAGTCAGAATATGTCCTGTACTAGCTGCGATTGCGGCTTCATGAGGTTTTAAGAAAGCTGAAATTGCTGTAAGATTTGTTTGCGTTCCACCCGCTAAAAGATGAATATCTACATCATTTTTCCCGATTCTTTGTTTTAAAATTTCAACCGCTTCTTGGGAAAATCGATCTTCACCATATCCTGCTTCCTGCTCTAGGTTTGATTCGATTAATGAATTTAAAATTCTAGGATGTGCACCTTCACTGTAATCGTTCTTAAAACTATACATTTGTTAGCCTCCGTCTTATTTTAATAAATTAGTTTTTACAATTTACTAGTTAGATTTAATTTTGAGAATAACTTCTATAAAAAAATAAACTATATGTTATTCTTCGATAAACGAAACAAATAATCCTTCTAGACTCTTCTTTTACTAAAAAAAAAACAGCTTTTGGCTGCTTTAAATGTTTTTCATGTAGTTTGCTTTATTTTTTTTTGAAAGATTTTATTGTACATTTACCTTAAAACTATCCTCCAACGCCCTTGCCATAAACGCAGAGAAGTCTGAACGAATCAAATTTCTTTCAGGTTTAAATGTACCATCAGAATAACCCGTTGTAATTCTTTCAGCTAAAATTCTCTTGATATAAATATAGGAAGCACTTCCCTCTTGAACATCTGTAAAGGATACTTCTGCTTCGTTTTTCAAGTCAAAGGCTCTGGCTATAAAAATAGCCATTTGTCCACGGGTAACTGGTTCATTCGGACGATACGTATTATCAGGGAATCCTTTTATAATCCCCCGTTCTACAGCAGATGCAATAAATCCAGATGCTTTTGATGAAGCACCTACATCTTTAAAGCCAGTTTCTCTTTGATTTCCATTTAGATTTAATGCACGGCCAATCATAATGGCAGCCTGTGATCGTGTAACCTTATCATTTGGTCGGAAGCTACCATCAGGAAATCCTGTAATCACTTCTTTTGTAAGAAGATAGCTAATTTCCTTATAGAAACGATGATTACTAGTTAGATCTGTAAATGAGCTACTTTTTCCTACTATAACAGTGAAGACAACACTCTTATTTCCCGCATGGTCTTGAGCTGTAACTTCTAGTACGGTTCCATCCAATTGAGGATCAATCATAGTAAAGAATATTCCATCACTAGCTGTCACAGTACTTGATATTGTATTTCCACTATACTTAACCTGAATAATGGAACCTGGCTCAGCTAACCCATTTATTCCTTTACTTTGTTCGGTAACTGTACCTATATACTTTATATAGGGTGGTGTTACATCCCGTACAGTTGTAGTTACTGCTTCACTGAAATTTCCAGCAGTGTCCCTAGCCATTATTTCTAATAGTGTCCCAGGCTTTTGGGTTGGAATTGTGATTGAAAATAACCCATTCCCATCTAAATCCCCTATCCCTATTAAATCGTTTTCTACTTTTAATTGAACGGTAGATCCGATCTCTCCTATTCCTTTAATAACCGTTGTTTGGTCTGTGACATCGGTTGTAGTTAAGACTGGTTTTATAGGAGGAGTTTTATCTTTTACTGTTATTGTAACCATTGTGCTAGTGTTATTTGAAGAATCAGTACTATAAATATTTAGCACATTCCCAACAGCTTGCTTATCAATCGAAATCTCAAAATTACCATCCATTGTGGTTACACCATTTCCGATTACCTCGGCATCTTTTTTCACAAACACACTAGAACCGGGCTCTGCCTTACCAATGACTTTAGTTGTTTGATCACTAATCTCATTTACTTGTGGAGTCATTGGTGGTGTAACATCTAAAACAGTGACAGCTCCATCCATGCTTTTGCGGCCGTAACTATCTTCAACGGAAATCCTTAATTCACTCCCACTAGGTTGAGGGGAAATGCCTACACTGAATGCCCCATTAGCTGAAGACTTGCTTTGACCAAGCATTTGTGACCCTTTGTATACAGAAACCGTGCTGTCTGCATCTGTTAGTCCCTTAATCGTTGTATCATTATCACCCACAGATAAAATGAAAGGTGTCTCAAGAGTTCCAAACTCAAATCCATTGTTAAATGGTTTATATGCAATTGATTCTATATTTAGCCGATCTCGAAAATTAATATTGTCATTCACATCTAAAATTTTCCTATTAATCTTTAACAGATCTGTAGTCCCCCAGTAGTTATCCAAACCGTTAAAAATGACACGGTTATAACCATCCAGGCTAACATTTATTTTATTTTGACCAAAGAAGTTATTCCTGTTTATCTCAACATTAGGCAATCCTCCGTTTGGCTCTCTGCTCCTAATCAAAATATCTTCACTGTCTATTCCCTCGTTCAAGAAGGTATTACCTCGAATAAAAACCTTTCCTCTTCCATTTGAAATATTTAAAGTTGAGCCATTAGTAAAGAAGTTATTTTCCACTAAATTATCATAGTAAGGATCGGCAATGGATACTAATCCATTTGAAAAACGATTATGACGGAGAGTTACATCCCTCCGGAATGAAGTTATTAAATATCCCCCATTAAAGCTTTCATGATATAAATTTGTATATTCTAATTGAATCGATTGATTAACGAAGTCATACCCGTTAATATAAGCATCTTTAAGAATAATGGGTTCTTCAGCAGTACCAATTGCTTTCAGTTTTCCTTTCACATCAATTGATTTGCCGTTTCCCGCTATGACTTCTACACCGGGTTCAATTGTTAAGGTAACATTAGGATAAATAGTTAATATGCCAGTTAAAGTATAAGGGGATTCTTGTTTTGTCCAAACTGTATTTTCGGTAATAGTACCTGAAACCATTTTCCCAGCTGCATTAGTTTTAGATTGAAAAGGCATAAAGGAGATAATTAAAGAAAGAATGACTAAAACTTTTATAGAAAAACGAAATAAACTATTTGATTGCATTAGTTTTCCTCCATATGATGATATTTTTATTAGAAAAATTTTATTTGTGGAAATTGGATAATAAAATTTGTATTAAATTATAAAACTACATAATTAGTAAACTTTATATATTCTAGTAGTATTCGAGATTTATTTCA
>DASQIV010000450.1:0-3813 GCA_035631415.1 Pseudoneobacillus sp.
CCATAAATTTAACTTTAATTTATGCTATTATTATTCCCGTATCCTTAATTGCTCTTGGAGTATACATTAAGTTTTTTACTTAGATAAATATTTTATTTTTAACCTATAGTTGTTATTGACTATAGGTTGTTTTTATGGATGCACGTTTGTATATAATGTTTTAAAGTGAAGAATATAAATACGATATGTACTATTAAGACTATAAAAAATTATAAGGATTGTAGAATATGGATTGGAAACCAGATAGAACTGCAAGGAAAGCTATTTATAAACAACTAGCTGAATATATAGAGAATGGAATAGCGGAGGGAACTTTTCCGCCTGATAAACCATTACCTTCTGAAAGATACTTGGCTAAAGAACTTAACATAAACAGAAGTACAGTTGTTGCGGCATATGACGAGCTGGAATCAATTGGGCTCATTCAAAGAAATAGAGGAAGCGGTACAACGATTAGCAAAGATATATGGGGGATCACTAAGAAACGTATTCCAAACTGGAATAGGTACATTGAGGCAGGAACCTTTTTGCCCAATTTACCTGTTACCCAAATGATACGAAAAGAAGCAGTAAAACATAAACTGATTAATTTAGCCAGCGGTGAATTGTCAGAAGATCTTTTTCCGCTCAAATCTTTACGAGAGATTACTTCAAATAGGACATTTATCGGCAGCTTAGGATACGATCATCCGCAGGGAAATGCAATCTTACGAAATACCATTACTAAGCATGTTAAACAGTATCGGAGGATTGATACAAATCCTTCGTCTATCCTTATTACTTCTGGAGCGCAACAAGCCATACATCTTGTAGTACAATGTTTATTAAAGCCTGGAGATGCTGTTGCTTTAGAAGACCCTTCCTATAATTATAATTTGCCAATATTTAAATCAGCAGGAATCAAGCCATTTTTTTTACCAGTAGATAAAGAAGGAATTAACCCTGATGATTTACTGTCTTTACATAAAAAACATCGAATAAGAATGATTTTTTTAAATCCAGCTTTTCAAAACCCAACAGGTGTATTACTGCACCAAAATAGGAGAAAAAAATTATTAGAAATATCATCTGAACATGGAATTCCTGTGATTGAAGACGATCCATATAGTTTAATGTCATATAGCGGGGAAGAAGTCTCTACACTTAAATCAATGGACCTTCACGGAAATGTTTTATATATTAGTTCATTATCAAAAATCGTTGCCTCAGGGTTGCGAATTGGTTGGATAATTGGGCCAAAGCCGGTTATAGAAAGACTATCTGATGCTAAACAACAAGTAGATTTTGGTCATGCCAGCTTTACACAATGGATTGCCAATGATTTTTTAGAGTCAGAAAATTTTCATTCTCACATAAAAAAATTAGTCAAGCAGTTGCAACAACGCAGGGATCAAATTGTCACCAGCCTTAGGTTCTATTTAAGGGATCAAGTTGATTTTTCTATTCCTCAAGGAGGAATTCATCTATGGTGCAAGATTAATAAAGTATTTAATGAATCGCAATTGCTAGAAGAATCAATCAAAAGAGGAGTAATTTTTGTTCCTGGTTCAACAATGGGATCTAAAAAGGGATTTGTCCGTTTTACTTTTTCAAGGGAGAATGAAGAATCTATTAATGAAGGAATTAAAAGGTTTTCTGATGCTCTAAATACAGTGGGTCACTAAATTTTCTGTAATTTAATTTATTTTTAATCTGAATCATGACATTGTCATGATTCTTTTTTTGATGTCAAGCAGGGGCAATTCGCGACATGTTTCAAAAACAAATGTTGAGAGAAGCTTCTACATTACTCTATTAATTTTCCCTTTTGAAGAGATTTTTCATAGAGAATTAAAACAGG
Organism: Pseudoneobacillus sp.; assembly: GCA_035631415.1. GTDB lineage: Bacteria > Bacillota > Bacilli > Bacillales > Cytobacillaceae > Pseudoneobacillus. The sequence continues at coordinate 1,841 of DASQIV010000450.1, forward strand.
CTGTATTAATCAACCAAGCCCTATTTTTTATGGATACATCAAAGTAAAATAGGCTATCAAATCAGTAGCAACAACCTAAAAAGAATCATAAATTGTTGAAGAGAGTAGACGTAATAACAAATTGTTTTATTATAGACTCTCTTAGGAGCTGTTTAAGCTGATTATGACTATAGAAAGGGGAAGAAGGTATGCAAAATTTTCAAAATGATCTGCAAATGTTAGGAATGGATAATTACCAAGTTGGTGAGTTAATTCCTATGGACCCTCAGAGCCAAGATCTAAACCTTGCAAGAAGATGTGGAGGTTGTGGAGGCTTTGGTCGTTGCGGTGGCTTTGGTCGTTGTGGAGGCTTTGGTCGTTGTGGAGGCTTTGGTGGTTTCGGAGGTTTTGGTCGTTGCGGAGGTTTTGGCCGTTGTGGAGGCTTTGGTTTAATTTTTAGTTGTTTTGGCTGTTTTAGTTGTTTTAATTGTTATAGTTGTTCCAACTGTTTCTGGGGCGGCTGGGGTTGGTAATTCAAAATTAATAAAGTTATCTGATGAACTTAAACTTAAGTGCCTCTGCATGAACGATCGCAGGGGCATTACTTTTTTGTTAATCATAATGGACAAATAGAAGTACATAAAATAATAATGCATAGTTAAGAAGTAAAATAATTAAGGAGGAGTTGAATGACAAAGCTGAATGATAATTCACGTCTCAAGGTAAAAAGAGACACTTATTATTTACCTGATCCAGATGGAGGTGTTTATTTTAGAAATAACCTAAGCTCATTCCGTATGGAAGGAAGTACAATCTATCAGTGGATTGAAAAACTGATTCCAGCGTTCAATGGGGGTCAATCCTTAGGAGAATTAACAGCGGGATTAACGCCTCCATATCGCAACCGTGTATTCGAAATTGGAGAAACTTTGTACAAGAATGGCTTTGTTCGAGATGTAAGCCAAGATCTACCGCATCAATTAAATGGAAAAATTCTCGAAAAATACGCATCTCAAATTGAATTTTTAGAGAATTTTGCAGATTCTGGAGCGCACCGATTTCAAGAGTACCGTCAAGCTAACATTCTTGCTATCGGTTCTGGAACTTTTATGGTTTCTTTAATTTCTGCATTAATTGAATCGGGACTTCCTAAATTTCATTATATGCTGACTGGTACAGTACCTACAAATCAAGAGCGGATAAACGAGCTGATAGATCATGCCAGCAAGGCTGATTTGGAGGTGGAGGTTGAGCAAGTACCATTTAAAATCGTAGAGGGGAGCAGTTTTTGGCAAGAAGCTATCGAGCCTTACGATTGGATACTTTATGTCTCGCAGGAAGGAAATGTAAAAGAACTTAGAGATCTTAATATGTTTTGTAATGAGCAGAGGAAGGTATTTCTACCTGCTATATGTTTAGGCCAAGTGGCGCTTGCTGGACCAATGGTTCATCCGGAAACAGAGGGATGCTGGGAGTCAGCTTGGCGCCGAATTCATGAATCCTCATTACAAAAAGACGAACAGCTACATTCATTCTCTTCAACAGCTGGATCGATCCTTGCGAATGTCACGGTATTTGAATTTTTTAAAAAAGTAACAGGAATAGCAAGTACAAATCAGAGTAGCCAGTTCTACAAACTTGATCTTGAAACACTGGAAGGGGACTGGATTTCATTCATCCCACATCCATTGGGAACGAATAAAGACGTTTCTTTTAGTTTGGTGGAAAATCTTGATACAAGGCTTAAGCAAGCAAGAAATGAAAAAGAAGTGCACCATTTTCCTTTGGAATATTTCAGTTTATTAACGTCAGAGGATACAGGGATTTTCCGTTGCTGGGAGGAAAGAGACTTGATTCAGCTTCCTCTATCACAATGCTATGTTCAAGCAGTAGATCCCTTGTCTGAAGGACCTGCACAACTACTACCAGAGGTTATCTGTTCAGGTTTTACACATGAGGAGGCAAAAAAGGAGGCCGGTTTCACAGGTATTGAA
>DASQIV010000451.1:0-3728 GCA_035631415.1 Pseudoneobacillus sp.
GCTATTGCTGCCTTAAAAAGCTAATAAATAGTTTCTTGGGCTAACCAACTAATGGTTAGTCCTTTTTTAAGGAGGCCACACGCTAATGATCATTAATATCCTTGCCGGTGGACCGGTGGAACAAATACCAAATCTACATAAATATCATCATCAAGATGGTATATGGGTCGGGGTTGACCGGGGAGTTTTTATCCTTCTTTCAAAAGGAATAAAACCTTCTTATGCATTTGGTGATTTTGACTCTGTTTCGGATCAAGAATTCAAATTGGTGGAAAAGGAGAGCGAGCACCTTCATAAATTCATCCCCGAGAAGGATGAAACCGATATGGAATTAGCTTTGAACTGGGCACTAGCTCAAAATCCAGATGAGATAAAAATTTTTGGAGCTACAGGGGGAAGGTTAGATCACTTCTTTGGGAACGTACAATTATTATCAAAAGGAATAGAAAAGGATGTCCATATTTCTATTATTGATAAAAAAAATATTATGTATTTAAAATCACCAGGCACATATACTCTACCAAAACTATCTGATAAAAAATATATATCATTCCTACCCTTTTCTCAATCTGTTGAAAAAATAACTCTTGAAGGTTTTAAATATTCTTTAAATGATAGGAATATTTCTATCGGTTCAACACTATGTATTAGTAATGAACTTATTGCTGATTATGGTACTTATTCTTTTTTAAGCGGCATATTAATAGTGATAAGAAGTCAGGATTAATAGCTGTTTTGCAAGTACTTATTTAGTTTCTTTGAATAAGATGATAAGGGTGTTAATCAATTTGGATTGTGTGATGATGGTGAGGAGGGACAATATGAAGTTTTATACGATTAAACTACCGAAATTTTTAGGTGGACTTGTCCGAGCAATGATTGGTGCGTTTAAAAAGGAATAAAACTTAAGAAGCCTGGGTTCTAGATTAGAAAGAAAACCCTAAAAAAATAAAAGCACCCGAAAAAGGGTGCTTTTATTTTTTTACAATTAAGGCAAAAATAAAAAGGACACCCAAAAAGGATGTCCTAAAAACAAATGTAAAAATTATACGCGTTCAACTTTACCAGAACGTAGAGCTCTTGTAGAAACCCAAACACGCTTAGGCTTTCCGTCAACAAGAATACGTACTTTTTGAAGGTTAGCACCCCATGTACGCTTAGTTGCGTTCATAGCGTGGGAACGAGCATTACCAGAACGAGTCTTTTTACCAGTTACAACACATTTACGTGGCATATTATTTCCCTCCTTACGATCAAAAGCTGAAATTTCTTTCATGCTTAACTTTTAAAATTTTGACAATCTGTTATTATTAGAAAAACAAAACCAACATGTTTTTCCTACTAAAACATACTTTAATAATTTATCATACAACTTCTTTGAATGCAATAGTTGTAATGTAAAGCTTTCAAGAAAAATTACTTGACATTCAATTTATTTTACGGCTCTATATATACTAGGGCAAGTATGACTTTTAAAAATGCTTATCATATAGTAAAATGTGTGTAGTCAAGGAGCAATTTTCCAAAGGGGGAACGACTCATGTCCATCGAAATGAAAACTACTTATGGCCAAATTGATATTTCTAATGAAGTAATTGCAACTATTGCTGGTGGTGCAGCTGTTGATTGTTATGGAATCATTGGAATGGCATCAAAAAATCAATTAAGAGATGGTCTTACAGAAATTCTACGAAGAGAGAATTTCACACGCGGCGTGATAGTTCGTCAAGAAAATGAAGAAGTACATATTGATATGTATATCATTGTTAGTTACGGGACAAAAATTTCTGAAGTAGCTCATAATGTGCAATCAAAAGTGAAATATACGCTTGACAAAACAGTCGGACTTGCCGTAGATTCAGTTAACATTTTTGTCCAAGGAGTACGTGTAACAAACCCGTAAGTTCTTAGGAACTTCGATAAGCTCTAGTAAGAGCCTTTTTAGCGCTCGTAATAATCGAGCATTATGTTCGTGGAACGAACCTTTTGCTCGTCGTAACTTACGTGCAGGAGGTCGAGGAACGAACTTTAGTGAGGAGGAAAGATTTGTGTCAATTACAGCATTAGATGGAAAACGTTTTGCTGAAATGGTGATTCAAGGTGCGAATCATCTTTCTGCCAACGCAAAAATGGTAGATGCACTAAACGTTTTTCCTGTGCCTGATGGTGATACCGGAACGAACATGAACTTATCAATGACATCAGGGGCAAAAGAAGTTAAAAATAACATCCAAGATCATATTGGCAAAGTGGGTATAGCATTATCAAAAGGTCTTTTAATGGGGGCACGAGGAAATTCAGGAGTTATTTTATCCCAATTATTTCGTGGTTTCTCAAAATCGATTGAACAAAAGGCTGAAATTAATGGTAGAGAATTTGCTGGTGCTTTAGAAACAGGAGTAGAAACCGCTTATAAAGCTGTTATGAAACCTGTTGAAGGTACAATTTTAACTGTTGCGAAGGATTCAGCCAAAAAAGCGGTTCAAGCAGCCAAAAAGGAAACAGATATCATAAAGATTATGGAAGAAGTGTTAAAGGAAGCAAAGGCATCCTTAAATCGAACACCAGATTTACTTCCTGTTTTAAAAGAAGTTGGGGTAGTCGATAGTGGTGGACAAGGTTTAGTTTTGGTATATGAAGGTTTTCTAGCTGTATTAAAAGGAGAAAGCCTACCGGAAGTAGCTTCTTTTGTTTCAAGCATCGATGATCTTGTAAGTGCGGAACATCATAAGGCAGTTCAAGGGCATATCAATACTGAAGATATTGAATTTGGATATTGTACAGAATTTATGGTGAAATTTGAGAACGATAAACTGTCTCAAAATTCTTTTTCTGAAGAAAACTTCCGTCAAGACTTAAGTCAATATGGTGATTCACTATTAGTTATTTCTGATCAGGATGTTGTGAAAGTTCATATCCATTCTGAACAACCAGGTACGTGCTTAAGTTACGGTCAAAAATATGGTAGCTTAATCAATATTAAAATTGAAAATATGCGCCAACAACATACGAATATTGTAGGTGAATCTTCTCATACAACTGTGATGGAAAAACCGGCAACTAAGGCAGAGAAACAAGAATACGGTATCGTTACAGTTTCAATGGGTAAAGGGATCGCAGACTTGTTCCGTAGCATAGGGGCGCATGCTGTCATTGAAGGTGGCCAAACAATGAATCCTAGTACGGAGGATATTGTAAAGGCTATAACAGAAGTTAATGCAAAAAAAGTAATTATTCTTCCAAATAATAAAAATATTATTATGGCTGCACAACAGGCTGCAGACGTTACGGATGGAGATGTCATTGTTATTCCATCAAAAACGGTTCCACAAGGTATGACGGCGTTATTGGCTTTTAATCCATCGGCTGACCTTCATGCAAATGAAGAAACGATGAATGAGTCCTTAAAGCATGTAAAGACAGGTCAAATTACTTTTGCTGTAAGAGATACTAGCATTGAAGGTCTAACCATTGAAAAAGATGATTTTATGGGAATTAACGAGGGTAAAATCACGGTGAAGAATAAAAATAAATTGGAAGCCGCTAAAGAACTGCTAAAGAATATGGTGGATGAGGATTCCGAGATATTAACTATCTTACAAGGTGAAGCTACAAGTGACCAAGAAGTTGAAGATATCGTCGCTTTTATCGAAGAACAATATAAGGATGTAGAAGTAGAAGTTAATAATGGAATGCAGCCATTATATTCTTTTATCTTTGAAATTGAA
>DASQIV010000452.1:0-3103 GCA_035631415.1 Pseudoneobacillus sp.
CTTTTGAAAGATTTATAACCTCCATTACAGTTAACGCTACCTCATCTGGTCGGAACTCCTTATGGAAGCCTAGCTGTTTTCCTAATAATGAGTTGACACCATCAGCTAGTACAACAACATCTGCATAAATGTCTCCATCAGGTCGATCAGTTCGAACGCCAACCACTTTTCCGTTTTCTACAATACATTCCAATACAACCGTTTCATTAATTAATAATGCCCCAGCTTCAACTGCCTTCCCAGCAAACCATTGATCAAATTGTGCTCTAAGAACGGTAAAGTTGTTATAGGTAGATTCTTCTCCCCATTCAAGGCCTTTATATCCAAATGATACAACTGACTCTTTATCTAGCATCCAAAAACGTTGTTCGATTACAGGTCTTTCTAGTGGTGCTTCCTTCCAAAATTCTGGGATGAGCTCCTCCATTTGTTTACGATATAAAACGCCACCCATAACGTTTTTACTACCAGGATATTCACCACGTTCGATTAATAATACCTTTAAGCCACTTTTAGCACATGTTAGGGCACAAGCAGTACCTGCTGGACCAGCTCCAACAACAATCACATCAAATTTTTCAGACATAGATCATTTCACCACCTGAAGTTTTAAGTACCTCTTTAAATTGTTCAATTAACTTTGGCACGATTTCCATTGCATCCCCAACAATGCCGTATGTCGCCACATCAAAAATAGGAGCATTTGGATCCTTGTTTATCGCAATAATGATTTCTGAATTCTTCATCCCTACTACATGCTGGATTGCTCCCGAAACGCCAATTGCAAAATATACTTTAGGTGTTACTGTTTCACCAGTTTGACCAATTTGAAGGGAGTGTGGTAGCCACCCCGCTTCGACTACATCTCTTGTTCCACCGACACTAGCACCAATTGTTTCTGCTAACTCATGAATTAATTGGAAATTTTGGATATCTCCCATACCCTTTCCACCACAAATAATGACATGTGCATCCGCAAGATTAGCTGTGTTTGATACATCCTTCACAATTTGTAGCACTTTTGTACGCATCTCTTCTTCTCTCAAAGAAATGGTTTCTTCGATAATTTTCCCTTGACGTCTTTGGTCAATTTCAAGAGCTTTCATCACCTTAGGTCGGACAGTAGCCATTTGCGGGCGATGTTTCTTACAAAGAATCGTTGCCATAATATTTCCACCAAATGCAGGTCGACTTGCTTCAAACAAACGATTATCCAGGTCAATATCAAGCATTGTCGTATCAGCCGTTAACCCTGTACTTAAGTCTGTAGCAACCGCACTAGCTAAGTCTTTGCCGTTAGGTGTGGCGCCATATAAAAAGATTTCGGGTTTATATTTTTCTGCTAATAAAATGACGCCTTTCATATAAGACTCGGTTCGATAGTCTTTTAAAACAGGATGATCGATGACATACACTTCGTCAGCACCGTAATAGATTACTTGATTAGCTAAATGACGAATTCCATCACCTAGTAAAACACCTGCTAATGGAACTTCTAGTTTATCTGCTAACGTTCTCCCAGCACCTAATAATTCCAATGAAACGCCTTCAATTTGATCTTCATTTTGCTCAATGAATACCCAAACCCCTTGGTATTCTTCCAGATTCATAGAGGACCCTCCTATATATAAATATGATCAATTGGATTTTAGTTTGTAGCCTTTAGCGTAAATAGTTCTTTTTTCTCTATTAAAAGATCCATTAGCTGCATAACTTGCTCTGTAGAAGTGCCTTCTAATTTTTTACCACCTTCAGGTTTAGGAGGTGTAAACATTTTTCCTACAATAGTAGGTGAACCTTTTAAGCCAAGCTGTACTCGATCTACATTTTCAAGGTCCGAGACTGTCCAAACAATCGATTCATATCTTGCAGCTTTTATCATATTTGGAAGACGTGAGTACTCAATGTCATTTATTTCTTTTTCCACTGTTAATAGGCACGGTAATTGAGTTTCAATTACTTCATATCCACTAGTTAGTTTCCTTTTTATTTGTACTTTTTTATCTTTAACATTTACTTCTGAAACTTCGATGACATTTGTAATAGGCGGAATGTCTAGTCGCCTTGCAATCCCTGGACCTACTTGACCTGTATCTCCATCTATCGCATGTTTTCCACAAATAACCATATCTATCGGTTTGTCCTTAGATATTCTCTCAAGTGCTTTCGATAATGCATAGCTTGTTGCAAGAGTATCAGCACCAGCAAATGCACGATCGGAAATTAGATAGCCTTCATCAGCCCCAATTTCAATACTCTTCTTAATAACTGCTGTAGCCTGAGGTGGACCCATCGATAATACCGAAACAGTTCCACCATGTAATTGTTTTAGTCTTACAGCCTCCTGTACAGCATGTGCATCATATGGATTTAAGATAGCTGGTGCACTACGGCGGTCAAGAGTGTTCGTTTTTGGGTTAATCTTAATAATTTTGGTATCTGGTACTTGCTTGACACATACAACAATGTGCATGAATAACTAGACCTCCTCTATGGTAGATACACTTGAAAGCCAGTGCCTTCAAAATATAATTGAAAAATGCTTTTATTACGATATATGACTCGTAATATAAGCATAGTACAAACGATTAAAATAAAGGTTTAACAATCTATGAACTTTTAATAAAAATTTCAAATATTGTTAAAAAATTGTAACTATTAGATGCCATTAAATATGGTACAAAATGTTCTTTAAACTGGGCATTAATTGTAAATAAATTGGTTGAATCATGTCGGTCAGAAGTTAATAGGTATCGCTTAACAATGAAGTGTAGTAGAATAAATGCAATCTAGATTGAGTTGTCCAAAATTTCCTTACTAAAGTCGCATTTATTTTCAAAATATGTATGATTAGTCTTGTTGGAGTTTAATTAAAGAAAGTAAAAAAGAAACTGTTAATTATACTATAAGAATTACGAAGATATAGACAATGACTAAAATCACACCATTATTGTGTGATTGAAAGGTTAAGAAATAATTAAAAATTTGATGAAGGGAACGAGGGCTATGAAAGAAGTGTTGATTGGAAGTATTTTATCCGCCTTATCAACTGGTTTTGGGGCTATGATTATCCTATTTATGAGCCGGAACGTCACTCACCGCT
>DASQIV010000453.1:0-2266 GCA_035631415.1 Pseudoneobacillus sp.
GAGAAGGTTAGTTTCCAATTAATAGGCTTATATATATCCATCCATATAAAAATGGGCTCACATAGAAACGCAGCACCAAACGCTAAAATCGTTTGGGCTATAGCAAACGTTTTCCACTTTTTAAAATACTGATAAACAAACATATAGGTTACAGGCATTACACTCAAATCAATTGGGTTTAATCTTGGAGTAATAGGGACCAGTTGGTATTGATAAATCCATAACAAATAATAGGAGCCTATATCGTCTAATAAAATAGAAAAAATAGAGACGAAGGCACCGTAACAAATGATTCTATAAAGAAATTTTTTATCAACGAATTTCCACCATATCAACCAAGGTAAAATCGTAATTAAAAGTAGAAAACACCAGTTAAACGACAAAAAAGCTTCATTTAACCAATGTTCGTTTCTCAGTTCCTTCAATTTTCTTTTTATTTCTATCATTTCACTAATATTATTAAGCACTTTATCATCACACCAAATATTTTTTTATATCTTCGGTGTACGAGTATTATTTAAAACATAAACAGCAATAAATTGTAAAAAGGGCTTATAGTCCATACTACTTTTTGTCTATATAGAATAATAAAAAAGGCGTAATGTGAGAACATTACACCTTTCAACACTTAAATTTTTATAATTTCAAATAATAATCTTGTGAATGATAGGCCTCAAATCCACATGATTGATATAATCTTAAGGCATTGTCATTTTTCGCTTCTACCTCTAGAAAAACCGGATAACCTTCTTGATGTTCCTTTAGCACCACATTGGTAAGAGCTTTTCTTCCGATCCCTTTACCTTGATGATCTGTTAATACAGCAAATCCATAGATCCATGCTTCTCCATTGGAATGGGAAACTCGCATTTTTCCAACGGTCTTTCCAGCTGCCTCAATCATGTAGTATTCATCTACAAGTCTGATTTGGCCTTCATTGTACTCTCTTGCATCTGACTCCTCAAATCCAAAGCACTGTACCTCCAATTGAATTTCTAGTTCAAGGTCTTCAGGAGTCGAAAATCTTAAGCTTACATCCTCTTGTTTCACTAATTCTTTTTCCTTCCATTTCATTTGATGCTCAGAAAAGGAATAAGAACATGGTATTGTCTGTAAAAATCCCTTTGCCGATTCAGAGTTAGAAGGAGCGTTTAATAATATTACCTTATACTTCTGTTCTTCCATCATTTTTTCTGCCTTTTGATAAAGTTCTGTGAAAATACCCTTTCTACGGAATTCAGGGTGTACCATCCCACAAAGCTCGACTTTATTTCCAAATCCATATAGGCCAATAAAACCTATAAGCTTATCACCTTCATAATGAAAAAAATCATGGATTTCATTCTCTGGGCGTGTCTCTAGCATATCCCAATTTAATTTTAATTCGAATGACTCCCCTGCCTCACATGCTTTCTGTAGTTCCTTTATGTCAACTAATTGTTTGCTACTTAACAAATTTCTTCCTCCCGCTATACAATATCCTTTATTATTTCTTTATCGTTTCTGCAAATCCTTCTTTTTCATTGAATATAAATAGCTGATTATATGATTCTAACGAGTTCGGTTTTGGAGTACAAAAATAAAAAAAGCAACAAACGTAGCAATCCAATTAGCATATTAATTGGATTGCTATTATTTGTTGCTACAAAAGGGTATTAATCATGTTTTTAAGCAAATTGCAATCTAATTAGTGCATCTAAAAGCAAGACTCTGCTGGGCAGCAGACAAACTCTAAAAGTGTGCTGAAATAGGTGTAAAATGATGAAAAATAGCATCCATTAACACATTAAGTTGTGTTCCCCGAGTCTTGAGGACATAGAGTACGTTATTTTAATAAAAACAGCTATTTTATAGGTGTATACGGACATCAGGTACGCTATTTGCTCAAAAAACATGCCGAATAGCTCTATTTTAGGCTATTAACGGAACCTATGTCCGTTTGACCTCTTAAAATAGCATTTTTTCGATAAATAACGGAACCTAAGTCCGATTCAAAAGGGCTGTTTTGTACTTCCAAACAGAAGCCGTTTATATGCTTCAGTCAGCTTTTTTGATGAATATTTTATTTACTTGTAAACTGTGCTTCTTCTGTGGAGCCTTTCAATGCGGTAGTTGATGAAGTGCCACCAGAAATCACCATCGATACTTGGTCAAAGTAACCCGTGCCAACTTCTCTTTGATGTCTAGTCGCGGAATAACCATTTGTTTCACTAGCAAATTTTGCTTGTTGTAATTCAGAGTATGCAGCCATTCCACGCTCTTTATA
>DASQIV010000454.1:0-4855 GCA_035631415.1 Pseudoneobacillus sp.
TTTCAAAATATAGGTACCGTTGAAACATCATTTTTAAAAAATTAATAAATCCAAAAACAAGAAAAGTCTAAGAAAGTCGTGTTATATCCCAGTTCCTCTTTCCTGTTCAAGAGGCTTACACATTTTGCTTTTGCCTAAAAACAAAGTACTTTTGCCCCAAGTAATTCAATATGGTGTAAAGGCAGGAACCTAACAAAATCGATAATTCATTCTGACTCAAAAGGGGGGAATATGAGCTTTTAACTAAAAACGATTTACTTACCCCTTCGCTTATTGAAAACGCTAAAAAATAACAAATTATGATAACAAGAATAAATCTTGATGCTCCTTTTGTATATGGAACTTTACTTTGAAAGGTAAACTTCCGATTTAGTAGATAGCTAATCAGTGCACCTGAGCTGTTACCAATCAAAGTAGAAATCCAATAAGACCATTCAAAAATATTTAAACATGTAAACATAATGGACAATCCTAGTAAGGTGTTTATGATTCCAACAAGCAAAAACTTTGTAAAGGAATTTGTTTGTTTAAGTAAGCTTTCTAACCTCATTGTTAAATAACTCATCGTGTTGGTCCTCCGCATTCGCATTGATAAGATGTCTTGGAACAGGAAGGTTAAACGTATCCAAATCGACAATGTATTTTGGTCTCCGTTTCGATTCTTTGTATATTTTACCGATATACTCTCCAACAAGACCAATGGCTATTAACTGTAAACCACCTATTAACCATACAGAGGTGATGAGGGATGTCCATCCTGTTTCTGTATTTCCAAAGAATTTCAAGCTGATAAAATAAACTCCGAAAATGAGACTAATAAAGAAAGAGAGAAATCCGACCATTAATACAAAGCGAATCGGTGTAATGGAAAAAGACGTAATTCCATCGAAGGCAAAAGCGAGCATTTTCTTTAATGGATACTTCGTTTCCCCCGCGAGCCTTTCTTTTCGATCATAAAAAACACTAGTAGAGCGGAAGCCGATAAGTGGAACAATACCTCGTAGAAACATATTGCTTTCTTCGAAACGTTCAAGTTCATCGAGAGCGCGTCTACTCATTAACCGAAAATCAGCATGGTTATAAATGAGATTTACACCCATCCTTTTCATTACCTTATAAAACCACTGAGCACTGCTTCTTTTAAAAAAAGTATCCGTTTGTCGCCCATGTCTTACACCATACACAACTTCATAACCCTGTTTAAATTTATCAATAAAGTCTTTTATAACATGAATATCATCTTGAAGGTCTGCATCAATGGATATCACACAATCAGATGCAGCCTTTGCAGTAAATAACCCAGCAAGCAAAGCATTTTGATGGCCAACATTACGGGAAAGCTTCAATCCTTTAATAGTTTGATTTAGCAAACTCTCTTTATAAATAATCGACCAAGTCTGGTCCTTACTCCCGTCATCAACTAACAAAATCTTACTTTTGGTAGAAACAATTTGCTTCTGCATCAAATCTTCTAAAAAATCACTGAGTTGTGAAATGGTATATGGTAAAACTTCTTGTTCATTAAAACATGGAACAACAATAGTTAGTATAGGTTCATTCATGAAAAAATCCTCCTGATGCTGATTACCTAGTTTTAGTCAAAACTCTTTTATAGTGCTTTGTATAAATAGATTTTCCATGCGGATGCTTTTGATTCAAATACCTTGTCCAAAATGAGTTTGTTGTCAGTTGCATTATCAATTGGAATGGCAGAAAAAATATATTGTCCTCCCATTTCTTTAAAGGGCTCTAAGTTTAGTTCAAGATTCTTCAATCGCTTTTTGGATTTTTTTTTAAACATATAATGCTTACCTAACTCAGCAGTGAAAATGTAACTTCGACCACCCCATTGATCAAAATAGGTTCGAATGGTCTTGTTTTTTGCTAACTCTTTTTCAATGATTTTACGAAATTTATATTTATAGCTTAATGGGTAGAAATTGTTATAGGTATCAAGGGTGTAGAAGCCATTATATTGAGCAATCGCTGGATGAAGGCCAATACTGGCAACCCGATATTCTTTTTGTGGTAATCCAATATGTTCTTTTATTTGATTAAATTGTTGAACAGCAAAGAACTGACGGAAAGTAGGTTTATCTTTGTATACAATTTCTTCATTTGATAAAAATCCGATTACCACCTGAGCGATAACAAATACGGTAGTGAAGCTTTTCCAAAATCGTCCTTGATGCCAAAGGATACGAAGGGCAATTGCAAACAGGGCATAAATAATCATTGGTCGAAGAAAATGATATCTTGCAAAATTGAAGGTATCTAAAAAATGAAACTTCTCTGTAAGAGGAAGCCATCCTTTATAAAACCAAAAAGCATACCAAGCTGAAAGTGCAAGGTTAAGCCAAAATAGAAAAACAAATACTCTTTCTTGTTTCCAAAGTTTTTTATAAATAACGAAGTAAAATGCTATAAGAATGACGGGTAGAATGACAACAGTATGAATCGTTGCTGCATGATGATGACCATAAATAAAGTTCTTCCAAGTTAATCGAACACTTCTCCATAAAGACAACCTAGCATGAAAATATTCATCCCTACTATTAGGCTCATCGTCGAATAGAAAAGAATATACCAATCGATATTCTGTTACGAAAAAAATCAATGTCATATAGGCGATGGCGAGAAAAAAACGAAGATTCCAACCTTTTCCGCGAATGACATCTACAAGCCAAAAAATCCCCATCGCACTTAAAAAAAAGTAAAATCCAAGAACAATACTTGAATAAAGGGGTAAAAGAGTGAGAACGAAATAGTTAGTCCAAGCTTTTTCACCTTTACGAATATTTAGGAAAGCCCAAAGAGCTAGTGGCATTCCAAGTGTACTAAGCATTCCAGAGGGCCAAAAAGGAGTCAGCGCGAATGCTAATGCAGTAAAGACACGAATAACACTCCAATCGTTTTTAACTAAAAAGTGCTTTTTTAAAAGAAGATACATTCCAATAAACGCTACATAGCGTGTAATCGTTTGGCTTAAGGCATAGGCCAGCATGGTTGGGAAGAAAGCATATAACCAAACAATCAGGCTAAATTCTGTTCCGAATGCATTTCTAGGCAATCCATTGATGACTTGTGGAATGGTTGCATCAATAGAGCCAACCATTTGTCCACTTTCAATTAAAACCTTATACCAAGCAAGATTGGAATCTAAATTATCATGGACTCGAATATGAGCATCTTCACCTAATAGGTACAGCGGTGAAAGAAAAATGGCTATTCCAAATAAAGAAAAAAATAATAGCTTTTGCTCCGTCACGTTTTTAAACAAAACCAATCTCTACACCTCTAAAAACGATTTTCTATTCTAACACCTAGAAGTAAAACCACTTCTTCCTTTTGGAGGAAGTAAAACCACTTCCTCCTTATTAACGTTTGCAATTGAAAAAAAAACTATCCCTTTTTCCATAAAAATGTAACTTTTATTACTTGTTTAATGGTATTGAACTAGGCCAACCATACATAAGCATAAAATAATGTAAAATTCCTTTAAAACATGAATGATGGCTGATTGAAATAGGGGGAGATAAATTGATTAGAAAAGCAGTTATCCCAGCAGCTGGACTTGGTACAAGATTTTTACCAGCAACAAAGGCGCAGCCAAAAGAGATGTTACCTATAGTTGATAAGCCCACGATTCAATATATTATTGAGGAAGCAGTAGATTCAGGGATTGAGGATATTATTATTATCACGGGTCGAAATAAACGGGCGATTGAGGATCATTTTGATAAGTCAGTTGAACTTGAATTACTTTTAAGAAAAAATGGTAAAGATGATTTGCATGAAATGGTTCACCGTATTTCGAATATGGTAGATATCCATTATGTAAGACAAAAGGAACCTTTAGGTCTTGGCCATGCTGTTTTATGTGCTAAAAAATTTATCGGAAACGAGCCATTTGCTGTTCTTCTCGGCGACGATATTATTGATAGTGAAGTTCCAGCCTTAAAACAGATGCTCGATCAATATAATAAGGTTCAGTCTAGTATAATCGGTTGCAAGGAGGTTCCGTGGTCTGAAGTAGAGAAATACGGAATTGTCCATTACACCGAGCCATTCGAAGATATGTTTAGAGTGAAAAAGCTGATTGAAAAACCAAAACCAGAGTTAGCGCCGTCTACTCAAGCTATTATTGGTAGATATATTTTAACCCCGACCATTTTTGAGATTCTCGAAAATGTCTCACCAGATCAAAATGGGGAAGTACAGCTTACAGAAGCATTAGATAGATTGTTAGGCGAACAAAATATATATTCCTTTATTATTGAGGGGAATCGATATGACGTCGGTGACAAATTTGGATTTTTACAAGCATCGATAGATTTTGCGATGAAAAGACCTGAGTTAAAGGGGAAATTGCAATCCTATCTCAAAGAGTTGATGAAAAATTAAGTATGGGAATTATTGGAGGGTACCTAGTACCTATTTTTTCTGGAAATCCCCACTTACCTGTTATATGCTAGGTTTATTAAATATAAGTGGGGGATTTGCCTTGAGTATGAATGAAAAGCTAGGTGTGATGCTGGATGTTGAAACAACAGGACTTGGACCTGATTCAGATGAAATCATAGAACTTGCTATGAAGTTGTTTTCCTACCGGGAAGATACAGGAGAAATTCTTGATATTAAGGAAGAAGAGTCCTTTTTGAGAGAGCCAATTACATCTTCGGCCAAGAAGAATTATAGTAGGGCATTTCAAGTACACGGAATACCTTATGAAGCAGTTAGTGGAAAAAGCTTTCATGATGTCAAAATAAAAAAATACTTCTATATGGCAGAAACCGCTTTTGCCCATAATGCTTCATTTGACCGCAGTTTTTTGTACCGCATGTATCCAGAAGTC
>DASQIV010000455.1:0-2595 GCA_035631415.1 Pseudoneobacillus sp.
AAAAACACGACCGTAGTGAACATTCTACGGTCGTTTTTTATCTTGTTGAAATCGTGCTTGGACTTTATTTCTTTTTCGGTCACGGTGAAAGATAAAGCCACCTACAAAACCTAAACCAACAATAAAAAAAATAAGGCCAATGATAAATTGAAGCCATAAATAAGGGATTGGATCATGTAATATTCCGAAAAACATATCCCTCATAAATTTAATTCCAACCGCTGCAAAAAAACCAGGTATCAGTAGTATGATTAACGCTATAATTCTAATCATTTGTAACATCCAATCTTTTATGAAAGTGATCAACATTTTTCTCGTACTGATGATAGAGATTAGATAAATCTTTTAGATAATCCTCTTTAAAAATGATATACCATAGGTGCCATTTGTCAAGAAATCAAATTAAGGATAAAATAGGGATTGAAAAATATTTCATACTTAAAAATGAAAATCATGAAAGGTTTTTCTAAAAGGATGATATGATGCAAACAGTGATGATTGTTGGGGCTGGAAAAGGTGGAACAGCTATTTTAAAAATCCTGAAAGAAACTGCGGTTTTAGATGTAAAGGTAGTTGTGGACCATAATCCTAATGCTCCTGGGTTAAAATTAGCGAGGCAAGAAGGGATTTTAACGGGGAATGACTGGAAACCTTTTTTGACAGAAGAGATTGATATTATTGTTGAAGTAACAGGGGATGAAGAAGTCTTTAAGGAACTTCGCGATGTAAGAGGTAAAAATACAGTTCTTATTCCGGGAAGTGTTGCTTTTTTAATCTCAAAATTGATGGAAGAGAAAGAAGAGCTAATTAGTACACTTCGTAATGAAACTTTTAAACATGACCTCATATTAAATTCCACTGATGATGGTATGATCGTTATAAATGTTAAAGGGGAGATTGTCTTCTTTAACAAAAGTGCTGAAAATATAGTTGGGGTTAAAAGTAAGGAAGTCCTAGGGAATCAAATTAAGGATATTATCCCTAATTCTGAGTTGCCAAGAATTTTAGAAACGAGACGACTAGAACCGAATCGGGAGCAAGTATTATTAAATGGTTTAAAAATTATTACTACTCGAATTCCGCTTATTGATGAAAATGGTCACTTATTTGGCGCTTTTGCTGTGTTTAAAGATATAACAGGTGTCTTAAATTTAGCAGAAGAAGTCACGAATCTAAAAGAAATTCAAACAATGCTTCAAGCCATTATCCAATCAAGTGATGATGCCATTTCTGTAGTGGATGATATGGGTAGAGGGATCATGATTAATAGAGCATACTCCAGGATTACTGGATTAAAGGAAGAAGAAGTCATTGGACAACCAGCTACGGCTGATATTTCCGAAGGAGAAAGTATGCACATGAGGGTACTTCAAACTAGAAGGCCAGTTCGTGGTGTTGCAATGAGAGTTGGTCCCAATAAGAAAGAAGTAGTGGTAAATGTGGCTCCAATTATTGTGGATGGCAAGTTAAAGGGCAGTGTTGGTGTCATTCATGATATGTCTGAAATCCAATCTCTAAATAGAGAATTAACTCGTGCGAGGCAGATTATTCGAACTCTTGAGGCTAAATATTCATTTGAAGATATTATCGGTACTTCTGAAGAAATGAAAATAGCGATTGAACAGGCTAAATTAGGGGCTAAAACTCCTGCAACTGTTTTATTAAGGGGAGAATCAGGTACTGGAAAAGAATTATTTGCTCACGCCATACATAATGCAAGTGATCGTAAGTTTAATAAGTTTATCCGTGTAAATTGTGCTGCTATTTCTGAATCTTTATTAGAGAGCGAATTATTTGGCTATGAAGAAGGTGCTTTTTCTGGTGCAAAGAGAGGTGGAAAAAGAGGGTTATTTGAAGAAGCGAATAATGGAAGTATTTTTCTGGATGAGATAGGGGAGTTACCCGCAGGAACCCAAGCGAAGCTACTTCGAGTATTACAGGAACAGGAAATAATACGAGTTGGTGGAACAAAACCTATTTCGATAAATGTTAGGGTTATAGCAGCGACAAATGTCAATTTAGAAAAAGGAATTGCTGCAAAGACATTTAGGGAAGACTTATATTATCGCTTAAATCGAATGCCTATTCAGATTCCTCCATTGAGAGCACGACTACAGGAGATTCCTGCACTTTGTGAACGATTATTACAAAAAATAAATCGTGATTATGGAAGGAATGTAGAAGGGGTAACAGATGCTGCACTTAATCAACTAATGATGTATGACTGGCCTGGAAACGTTCGCGAGCTAGAGAATATTTTAGGTCGTGCCATTATTTTCATGAATTATAATGAAACGTTGGTCGATATTCATCATTTGCCAGAATTGAAATATAAAAATTCAGTAAGAAAAAATGATATGCAAGAGCAACAAGTTTTTGAAATGAATCAGTCACTCTCTGAAATGCTTGAACAATATGAATCAAAACTAATTTCCCAGACCTTGAGTCGTTATAATGGAAATAAAACTTTAACTGCAAAAGCTTTAGGGTTATCTTTAAGGAATTTGTATTATAAGCTTGAAAAGTATAATATTGCAAATAATAGCATGCAATAATTTTCATAGTATGAATTTTTTTGCACGTTATATTTTGAAT
>DASQIV010000456.1:0-2328 GCA_035631415.1 Pseudoneobacillus sp.
GATATAGTTTTGTTCATTAACCACCAATGCCATAGTTAAAATATAAGTGTTTTTATTAATCAAATAATGATTCCAAATGGTTTCCATGAAGGTAGAAATATTAAAAAAGGGTAGTAAATAAAAGTAACTTTTTCCTTTCTTCATGCTTTCTTCATAAAGTAAAAGCTGTTGATAGGCGTCTTGAAAGATAAGCCAATTTCCTCTTTCGATAAATGAAAAAAAGTCATATCTGGGAGATGGACTTAGCAATCTAGAAAAAAATTCCCCCGTTAAATCAGTCATATTCCAACCACCGTTTCTAGAAACCATATGCGCTAATAAAGCCCAGTGAATATCAGGATATTTCTGATAAAAATCAAGATAGGCTTTTGTCCTTACGACATTATTAAGATTATTCTCTACTGTTATTTTGCGAATCCTTTCTATAAGGCGTTGGTCATCCTGACTTAACATTTTAGTGCCTGTGGATAGGGGTTTCTTGTTTTTTAACTCATTTTTAATTTCAATTAGGTGCTTCGATAATTTGGGTGGTCTATTTTTTTTCAAAAAGAACATCTACTGTTGACACCACCTTTTTCCGTATTTGACGAACAAATGGAGAATATGTATAGAAGAGGATGATGAATAAATGGGAGTTGAGACAAATGGTTCTTAAAGAAGTAGAAAATGAGATAAATAGAATCATTGATATTTTGAAAAGGGATCAAACTATAGATGGTTCTTGGAATTATCCATTTGAAACAGGCATATCAACGGATGCCTATATGATAATTTTATTACGGACACTTGAAATAGATGATGAAGAGTTAATTAAACAGCTTGTAGACCGGATATTAAATAAACAGGAGAAAAATGGAGCTTGGAAGCTCTATTATGATGAAGGTGAGGGGAATTTAAGTGCTACCATTGAAGCTTATTACTCTCTACTTTATTCCGGATATGTAATAAATAGTGATAAACGAATTATAGCCGCAAAACGATTTATTT
Source organism: Pseudoneobacillus sp. (assembly GCA_035631415.1). Taxonomy (GTDB): domain Bacteria; phylum Bacillota; class Bacilli; order Bacillales; family Cytobacillaceae; genus Pseudoneobacillus. The sequence continues at coordinate 988 of DASQIV010000456.1, forward strand.
TAGCAAACGGAGGGATTGTAAAATCTCATATGTTTACAAAAATATTGTTAGCCTTAACGAAACAGTATCCATGGCCATCCTTTTTTCCAATTCCACTCGAAACCCTTCTACTTCCAATATCCTTTCCAATAAATTTTTATGATTTTTCTGTTTATGGAAGAGCTAACCTTGTTCCAATCATGATTTTAGCAGACAAAAAATTTAGTAGAAAAACTCCTAAAAGTCCTAATCTGACAGATTTAATTTCAACAAATAAAAATGAATTCTCGGATTGGGAGAGAACAAATGAATGGAGATCGATTCATGCAATCCTGAAAGAAGGAATAAAGAATCTAATAGAACTGCCAGAAAAAATCCATGCTCAAGCTAGTGAGCGTGGTAAACAGTATATGTTAAACCGAATTGAAATGGATGGAACATTCTATAGTTATTTCAGCTCCACTTTTTTCATGATTTTCGCCTTGCTTTCTTTAGGACATTCAAAGGATGACCCTGTCATTTTAAAAGCAGTCAATGGATTAAAAAGTATGAAAACCGTCATAAATGATCATGTTCATATGCAATACACAACAGCGAATGTATGGAATACCTCATTAATAAGCTTTGCTATGCAAAAGGCTGGTGTTTCTCCTTTTGAACCTGTAATAAAAAAAGCGAATCAATACTTACTAAATCGGCAACATCATCAATATGGTGATTGGGTGATCCATAATTCGCAAAGTCTTCCTGGAGGATGGGGATTCTCTGACATCAATACAATAAATCCTGATATAGATGATACTACTGCAGTTCTTAGATCTATATCTCAGGTGGCAGCAAGAAATTCTAATATCCGTGAAGCCTGGAACAAAGGGATGAAGTGGTTAATATCAATGCAAAATAATGATGGAGGTTGGGCAGCTTTTGAAAAAAATGTAAATAAACCCATTATGAACATGTTACCAATTGAAGGTGGTAAATTTTTGTTAACTGACCCTAGCAGTGCGGATTTGACTGGGCGTACATTAGAGTTTTTGGGTAAATATACGAAAATAGCTAAGAATAGTCCCTCCATAAAAAAAGCAGTTCAATGGCTTGAAAAAAGCCAAGAGAATGATGGGTCATGGTATGGAAGGTGGGGGATTTGTTATATTTACGGTACATGGGCTGCTATCACTGGGTTAAAAGCAGTCGGATTCTCATCAGAACATAAATCGATTCAAAAGGGAATCGAATGGTTAAAGAACATCCAAAATGAGGATGGTGGCTGGGGAGAATCATGTAAAAGTGATCTTTATAACAAATATATTCCACTTGGAGATAGTACATTAACACATACTGCGTGGGCATTAGATGCGCTAA
>DASQIV010000457.1:0-2930 GCA_035631415.1 Pseudoneobacillus sp.
ATGATCTCCTTCTAAAGGGGCAGCTTTATACGTTTTTATGTCTTCTTTTCCTTTAATACCAAGAATGCCATTTTGATAAGTACGTTTTCCATCAAAGTCGATGGAATCCTCCACAAAAACAAATTTTCGTCCAACCTGTAATACTCGAACCTCTTTTCCCTTTTGTTCTCCAGGCTCAAAGTATTTTTCTCGTTTAAAATATTGGCCTTTGTATTCGGCTGTTAAAGATCCTTTTTCTGTTTCAAACCATTTGGACTCTATTCCTAAAATATGTTCATCAATCATCTTCTTAGCTACAAATGGCCCTGCCAAATCTGCAGCTACTGAGATTGTTAACATCAATAAAGCCGCTATAATTATTTTTTTATAATTTAATGCATACTTCCATAATCGTTTTTCCTTATTCACGAGGATACAACCTCCTCTTCTTCTTCACTCTCAACTTGCTGTCTAATAAATTGCTCTCTATACCATCCACCTATTTCCATTAATTGTTCATGAGTACCTTTTTCTACAATCCTTCCCTCATCTAGAACAATAATTTCATCTGCATGCTGCACAGCAGACATTCGGTGTGTGGTAATAATATTCGTTTTTCCATTTCTTTCTTGACGGATATTATCAATGATTCTTTTTTCTGTTTTAGCATCAACCGCCGAAAGGGAGTCATCCAATATTAATATTTCTGGATTCTTGATTAATGCTCGAGCAATGGAAATCCTTTGCTTCTGACCACCAGATAAAGCTACTCCTTTTTCTCCAACCAAGGTTTGTAAACCATCCGGAAGCATTTCTAAATCCTTGCGAAATGCTGCCAAATTAATGGCTTTTTCTAAATCAAAGTCGGTTGCATCTTCTTGACCAAACAGAATATTTTCTTTAACCGTTCTTGAAAAAAGGAAATGATCTTGTGGAACATAACCAACCCAACCTCTTACTTGCTCTAAAGATTGGTTTTCGATTGCCACATTCGCAATCGAAATTTCCCCTGATCCCGTCGGATATTCTCTTAATAACTGCTTAATAAATGTGGTTTTACCACTACCTGTTTTTCCGACAACACCAAGAGTTTTCCCTTTCAAAAGTTCTACTTGAACATTTTGTAAGTTATTTTGCTTGGAGGAAGGATATCGGAAGGTCACATCATGAAAATGAATCGGATTCGGCGCCTGAACCATTATAGGTACAGTAGGATCAGCTACATCTTCTTGATATGATAATGTTTCTTGTAATCGATCCAACGAAGCATTTCCACGTTGCATAATATTGATTAATTCTCCTATTGCAAACATTGGCCAGATAAGCATTCCTAAATAGACATTAAAGGAGACAAGTTCTCCAAGAGTAAGCTCTTGATTAAAAACGAGATAAGCTCCAAATCCCAATCCAATTAAATAACTTAAGCCAACTAATACTTTTATTGTTGGATCAAATAAGGAATCAATTTGGGCAACCTTTAGATTTTTATTAAATACATCTTCAGTCATTTGATGAAAACGTTCTTGGTCAGCTTTTTCCTGTACATAAGCACGTATTACTCGTACACCTGAAACAGATTCTAAAACGCGGTCATTTAACTCACCAAATGCATCCTGAGATTGCATAAATCGAGCATGGATTTTTTTTCCGTATATTTTCATTAACAATGCCATAATCGGAAGGGGAATAATAGACGCTAGGGTAAGCTTCCAACTTATTAAAAATCCCATCGTTAAAAGAATCGTTAGCATAAAAACACTTGAATCAATTAAGGTTAAGATCCCAAATCCTGCTGTTACAGAAATGGCTTTTAAATCATTAGTTGCCCTAGCCATTAGATCCCCGGTACGATTTTTTTCAAAAAAAGTCGGAGTCATTTTTAATAGATGCCCCATAAATCTTGAGCGTAACTTTCTTTCAACAAGAAATGCCCCTCCAAATAATTGATACATCCAAAAATAAGTTATTCCATAAGAAACAACCGTTAATGCAACAAAAAAACTAATATATTGTATAAGTTTTTCGACCGTCATTGACCCTAAATGGATATGGTCAATGGCCATACCTACTAACTTTGGTGGAATTACATCTAGAATTCCTACAATAATGAGTAATAAGATCGCGACAATATATCGTTTTGAATTTTCTTTAAAAAACCACTTTAGCTTCCAAAGTACAGATAACATAAATTTCTCCTCTCTTCTTTCAATTTCACAACGTACTAACCACTCTCTATCTCTCCAGCCCCACAAATGAGTAAACTACAAATCATCCATTTCATTATTATTTCCTCCTTTTTCCTTTATAAAATAAAAAGACATACCGCATGTATGCGATATGTCTGAGAAACCAAAAAGAAGACATAAAAAGGCACACGTTACGTGCAAACGTAACCTGTGCCTTTAGTCATTGATAGAAAAAATAAATTAATGATTACTAAAAGGATAGGTTACATCTGTTAAATTATTTGAAACAACTTTCAGTACATTTAATAAAATCATGACATAGCCCTCCTTTTCCTTTTTTTTCATCTTTTAGTAGATTAACACCAAACAAGCTCTAAAGTCAAATGCATTTTCAAAATATTATGAGTTATTTTATTCAACGAAGACAGCAGTACCATAGGCAATGATTTCAGAGGTGTTTTGCATAACAGCAGCAGATTGCAGTCTCATTCCAACGATTGCATTAGCCCCTTTATTCTTTGCATCTTCAACCATTCGAGCAATCGCCTTTTGACGTGCTTCGTCCATCATTTCGGTATATTCCTTTATTTCTCCCCCGACAATCGTTCTTAAACTAGCTAAAATATCTTTTCCAATGTGCTTTGATTGAATGATATTTCCTTTTACGAACCCTTTAAATTCTTTTATTTCTTTACCAGGTACAAAATCAGTAGTCACGATAATCATTTTCTTCATCCTCCTTTATTTCTTTTCTTCTCTCTAACA
>DASQIV010000458.1:0-10449 GCA_035631415.1 Pseudoneobacillus sp.
ATTTTCTTTTAATAAGGTTAATAACTGACTATCTATCTTATCCATGATTCGCTCCTCTTTAATAATCAAATCCATTTCTTAAATTAACGTGGTTAATTCAAATTAAGATACCTATGAAGTTGCTTAAGTATAATTTCGAATACGATTCGGAATTTAATCTAATTCGTAAAAATTATATCAAAACCTAATAGAATTAACTATAATTAATCATATTCTGAATGGAAGTAGGGTATATGGCGATGAACGACGAAATAGTAAAAGAGAAGTTTCCTCTCTTATTAACGATTGTTTTAATTACAGGAATTTTTTTAGTAGGCTCTGATGAACTCATTATATCTCCACTTTTACCCTTATTAGTACATGACTTTAATACGAGTTTTTCATTGGCAGCTTTGTCAGTTAGTTTATACGGCTTAGCGATTGGCTTAGTCGTACTATTTATAGCACCATTTATTGACAGAATAAGCCGCCGTAAACTAATGGGATTAAGCTTAATGGGGTTTGCTGTTTCAAGTATGATTTGTGCTGCAGCTCCAAACATTTCAATATTGTTAATAGGGCGACTGCTTTCAGGTGTTTTTGCTGGGGTATATATTCCAACTGTATATGCTTATGTGGGGGACCAAGTTTCCTTTACTTTTAGGGGGAGGGTAATGGGTTTAGTTTTATCAGGATGGTCACTCTCATTAATCATAGGCATTCCTCTAGGAGCCTATATGGGTGATCTGATTCATTGGAGATGGACATTTATCCTGATCGGATCTTTAGCTGTTGGAGTTTCATTAATAAGTTTGAATAGTCTTTATGGTGAATCTAAATTAATTCAAACCGTTTCAAGTAATAAAAATTTCATTGGTCATTTATATATGGCATGTAAAGCGAAGGAAGTTGGCATCCTTATCTTTGTCACGTTTTGTAATATGTTCGGATTTTATGGTCTTTATACTTTTTTAGGAAGCTATATACAAGAAACCTATTCATTAAGTACATCGGATTCAGGGAAAGTTATTTTGTTTTATGGAATTGGGATTGCATTAAGTCCTCTAGCTGGGGTGATTGTTGATTACCTTGGTAAAAAGGTGACATTAATTTCAGCGCTTATAGGCCTCACTATTAATCTGATTGCGTTATCTGTGTTTAAACTTTCATTATTTCAATTATATGGGCTTCTAATTGCTTGGGGGGCACTGCAAAGCTTAGTATTAACAAGCTTGAGTTCTTTACTTAGTGAGCAGTCACAGGAGTATAGAGGAAGGGTTATGTCGTTATATAGCTTAGCAACAAATTTAGCAGTAGCAATGGGTTCTTGGACGATGGGATTCGTTTATCATTCATACGGTTTTGATAAAATTGGAATCATTTGCGGATTAATTTCTGGTATTGGAGCAATCGTTTATATGCTGGTACAGCTTTATAACAAACATTATTTGAATCGAAAGCAAGGGGTTTATTCTCAAATAAAAGGTAATTCTCAAACTTTTAAAAAAATATGGTGAAAAAATCAATGAAATCAATACGGTATTTAACTAAAATTTTTTACCGGTAATAAGTTAAAATTCAATGGAATTTATCATTTTCAACAAACAATTAACTTGATTATCTGTTCAATTCCTGGTACTATAAAGGAGAATTATTTTTGTTCGAGATGTAGGATAAGTGTTAAGCGCTTTGTCTTGAAATTGCTTTGAGCAAGGATAGTATTACATTGTGTCACTGAACACACGTAGGAGGCAACAAACATGGAAAAAGGTAAAGTAAAATGGTTTAATGCAGAAAAAGGTTTCGGATTCATCGAGCGTGAAGCAGGAGACGACGTATTCGTTCACTTCTCAGCAATTCAAGGCGAAGGCTTCAAAACTCTTGACGAAGGTCAAGAAGTAACTTTTGACGTAGAACAAGGTCAACGTGGACCACAAGCTTCTAACGTTCGCAAAGCTTAATTTTAAGCTTCTATAAAACAGACTCTTTTCGAAGAGTCTGTTTTTTTATCTTTTGAAATCATAACTGATGATTTGATATAAAAGAGGTACTAAAAATAAAAATAAAGCAATAATGAACAGAATACCTACATGCTCGTTTATCCTTTTTTCTTTTAATCTCCATTTTTTTTCTGCGAATTGTATGAAATAATGTGCCCCACTGATAAGTAATCCAATAAAAATAGGTTTTATCCCCATTTCCCATTTGTATTTAGCATCTAAAGTATCAATGATATAAAATCCTACAAAATAAATGACAGCTAATAATGGATAAATAATCTTAATTCAACTCACCCCACAAAAGGTTTTACATTATTTTACCAAATAAAATAGATTCTTTGTGATGTATATGAAAAAAACATTTAGAAATGTTAAAATCAAATAAATTGTACTTAAATTTGAAACAAAGGGGATTGACCATTATGAGACCGATGCAGATTTCTGCCGAAACAGCTATCAAACTTTCTGAACAATTAAACTTACCAATTGAACAAATAATGCATATGCCCAAACACATTTTAATCGCAAAATTGGCGGAATTGGAAGCGCAGAAGAATGAGGATAAAGAATGAATCTAGAGTTATGTAGAAGGGTGAATGTAAATGTTTCTAAAAAGTATCACCTTGTTAAGAGAGAGAGTGCCGAACTTTAGAAAATATCCTTTTTCAATCCCTACCATAAAAGAGTTTGAGGAACTTCACTTTTCAACTAACGTTACCTTTTTTGTTGGAGAAAATGGGTCAGGCAAATCGACTATGCTAGAAGGTATAGCAAGGAAAATTGGTTTTAATCAAGCTGGAGGGAGCCGAAATAATCAGTATGAAATCACAGACACAGTGTCTTCTTTGGGTGATTATCTAAGATTATCATGGATGCCTAAAATGAATAATGGATTTTTTCTACGAGCAGAGACATTCTATGATTTTGCTTCTTACTTAGAACAATTACAGAGGGATAATCCAGGAATTGATGTTTATAAATCGTATGGTGGTAAATCACTTCATGAACAGTCACACGGTGAATCTTTTCTTTCATTGTTTAAGAATCGTTTTGGAAAAGAGGGAATCTATCTATTAGATGAGCCAGAAGCTGCGCTTTCACCAGCAAGACAGCTAGCATTATTAAAAATAATAAATGATTTAGAAAAAGAGGGAGCTTCACAATTCATTATTGCAACTCATTCCCCCATCTTATTAGGTTATCCCAATGCAACCATTTATCATTTTGATAACGAAACAGGAATAGCCGAAAAGCAATATGAAGATACAGAACACTATCAGCTTACCAAATATTTTTTAAACAATAGAGAAGGACTACTGCGACACCTTTTTATGGAAACAGAATAACTTAATTTGAGTAAACACTGCTTCCTAGCGGTGTTTTTTTGTATATGTATAGTATGTTGTAACTATCTTGTAACTTAAAAAACGTACACTAACTTCATTAATAATAAGGGAGAGATTGTACAGTGAGGTGGGAACTAGATTGGCTCGATAACAGAGCAAGAATTACTCCAAATACTCAAGCAGTCATTGATGCAGAGACAAATAGAACTTGGAATTATATACAGCTGAATGATCGTGCAATCTCCTTTGCCAATTGGTTGTTGGGTCAAGGAGTGAATAAAGGTGACCGTATTGCCCTTCTTGCTCCGAATCATATTAGTTATTTTGATTTATTGTTTGCTTGTAAAAAAATTGGGGCTATTTTCGTTCCCTTAAATTCGCGTTTATCTATAAATGAAATAAATGATATATTGGGAGACTGTGCTCCAATACTTGTAGGAGTCCATGTTAAGTTTCAAGATGTTTTTTCTCAAATAGGGGAAAATACCGACTTTAGAAAATTTTTTGTAGGTAATTCGCATTACGAAGTCATAGCAACTCAATATAGCTCCCCAATGAAAGAAGTGGAAGTAAACGAAGATACACCACTATTAATGATTTATACCGGTGGGACTACAGGAAAACCTAAAGGAGTCGTATTAACAAACCGATCAGTACTTTGGAATGGAATGAATACGGTACTTAGTTGGAATTTATCGAGTGACGATATAACTCTAACATATATTCCGATGTTCCATACAGGTGGTTTGAATGCACTTACCATTCCTATTTTATTAACAGGTGGTACTGTCGTTATTGCTGATCAATTTGAAACAACCAAGGCTATAGACTATTTGAAAAAATATCGCTGTACAATAGTTCTGTTTGTTCCCACGATGTATCATATGATTACCCAGTCAAAGGAATTTCAACAATCTGATTTTCCAAATATGAAAACCTTTTTATCCGGGGGTGCTCCTTGTCCGCTTGAAATTTATGAAGCCTTTTGGGAAAAAGGGTTACTTTTTAAAGAAGGATATGGATTAACCGAAGCGGGGCCAAATAATTTTTACATTGACCCTAAAGAAGCAAACGAGAAAAAGGGCTCTGTTGGTAAACCGATGCTTTTTAATCGTATTAAATTAATGAAGGAGAATAATCAAGAAGCAGAAATAAATGAAGTCGGAGAAATTTGGATACAAGGCAATCATTGTTTCTCAATGTATTGGAAAAATCAAGAGGCTACTCAAAATACCTTTTCAGCTGGATGGCTTTGTACAGGAGATTTAGCTAGGAAAGATGAGGATGGCTATTTTTATATCGTTGGTAGAAAAAAAGACATGATTATTACCGGTGGTGAAAATGTATATCCACTAGAAGTGGAGCAGTGGTTGTTAACTCATTCAATGGTTGATGAAGTGGCTGTAGTTGGCATTCCTGATGAAAAGTGGGGAGAAATGGTTACTGCATTTATGGTTTTAAAAGATAAGATGAGTATTTCCAAAGAAGAATTAATCACCTACTGCTCTCATAAGCTTGGTAAATATAAAATTCCAAAACAGTTTTATTTTTTAGAGCAGCTTCCTAAAACACATGTTGGAAAAATAGATAAAAAGGCTTTAAAAGAGATGAGTGCTATGGAGTCAGATTTGAAACGAAGCTAATTTAGTTATAAATTTCTCAACGTAAAAGGGATTAAAGCGAAAGAGCTTTAGTCCTTTTTTCTTTAATCAGAAAAAAATTGAAATTAAAAAAACCTGCCTAACCAAAGGGTATGAAAAGGAAAGTGATTTTGAGAATATTAATTATTTGTTAAACAAATCCAATAACTGAAGGTAAGTCGACAATATGGTATAATAAATTGTCGAAATATCGATTACTTAGAATGGAACGTTGGAGGAAATTATGGCTACTTATACGCCGATGATACAGCAATATCTTCAAGTAAAGGCAGAATACCAGGATGCCTTTTTATTTTTTCGTTTAGGAGATTTTTATGAAATGTTCTTTGACGATGCTATTAAGGCATCTCAAGAACTAGAGATAACATTGACTAGTCGTGAGGGCGGTACGGAGGAACGTATACCGATGTGTGGTGTTCCCTACCATTCAGCTCCGAACTATATAGAACAATTAGTTGATAAGGGTTTTAAGGTTGCCATTTGTGAGCAAACAGAAGATCCTAAGCTAGCAAAGGGTGTAGTAAAACGTGAGGTTGTTCAACTCATAACACCTGGAACCGTCATGGAAGGCCGAGGATTACACGATAAAGAGAATAACTTTTTAGCTACTATTACTTATTTTCAGGATGATACATTCGGTTTTGCTTATAATGATCTAACAACCGGTGAGGGGCGTGCTACTGTATTATCTGGAAATTTTGATGATGTTTTAAACGAGATTTCAATTTTAGGAGCGAAAGAAGTTGTAATAGATTCAAAGTTTGATAAGGAATGGCAAAAGAAACTTCGCGATCGAAACGTAAGAGCTCTTTCCTTTGAAGATCAAACAGAACTAGATCCTATTTTTAAAAAGCTTCTAGAGACAATCGTAGAGGAAAAGATACAAAAAACAGCTTCGAGATTATTTCATTATCTTTATCGAACTCAGAAGAGAAGCTTGGATCATCTTCAACCAGTAAAGATATATGAAACCCAGCAATTTATGAAAATCGATTACTTTTCAAAAAGAAATTTAGAACTGACAGAAACGATCCGCTCTAAAGGAAAGAAAGGTTCTCTTTTATGGTTATTAGATGAAACAATGACCGCTATGGGGGGGAGACAGCTCAAACAATGGATGGAGCGTCCTCTCGTTGATCAAAAACAGATTGACCGTAGACACTCATTAGTAGAATTATTGATACAAAATTATTTTGAACGTCAAGAGATTCGAGAAAAATTAAAAGAAGTGTATGACCTAGAACGTTTAGCTGGTAGAGTTGCCTTTGGGAATGTGAATGCGCGTGATCTTATTCAGTTGAAAAAGTCATTAACGCAAATTCCACATTTGAAAGAAATAATACTTACGATTGGAAATGAAATTACTAATACATTAGCAGATAGGTTAGACCCGTGTGAACAGGTCACGGATATATTAGAAAGTGCGTTAGTCGACCAGCCTCCACTTTCGGTTAAAGAAGGAAATATGATTCGTGATGGCTTTAATGAAGAACTTGATCGCTATCGTGACGCAAGTCGAAACGGTAAAACATGGATCGCAGCATTAGAGCGTCAAGAACGTGAAAAAACGGGAATTAAATCATTAAAGATTGGTTATAACCGAGTATTTGGCTATTATATCGAGGTAACAAGAGCTAATTTACACCTGTTAGAAGAAGGTCAATACGAAAGAAAGCAAACATTAACTAACGCAGAACGATTTATAACACCTGAATTAAAAGAAAAAGAGGCGTTAATTTTACAAGCAGAAGAAAAAAGCGGGGAACTAGAGTATGAACTCTTTACTCAAATTCGTGAGCATGTTAAGGAATTTATTCCTCAACTTCAAGCATTAGCCCTTGCAGTAAGTGAACTAGATGTATTACAGTGCTTTGCACAAGTAAGTGAAGATCGTCATTATGTGAAGCCGACTTTCTCGAAAGAGCGAAAAATCTATATCAAAGATGGAAGACATCCAGTAGTAGAAAAAGTACTTTCTGCACAGGAGTATGTTCCCAATGATTGTTATATGGATAGCGAACGCGAAATTTTATTAATTACGGGTCCTAACATGTCTGGGAAAAGTACGTTTATGCGTCAGATTGCATTAACAGCCATTTTGGCCCAAGTTGGTTGTTTTGTTCCAGCTTCACAAGTAACTTTACCGATATTTGATCAAGTATTTACTAGAATTGGAGCGGCAGATGATTTAATATCTGGTCAGAGTACCTTTATGGTCGAAATGCTTGAAGCTAAAAATGCCATCGTAAATGCGACAAAGGATAGTCTTATTCTTTTTGATGAAATTGGTCGCGGTACCTCCACCTATGATGGTATGGCGCTTGCTCAGGCAATCATAGAATATATTCACGAATATATTGGTGCTAAAACGTTATTTTCCACACACTACCATGAACTAACTGTTCTTGAGGAAGAATTAGCGAATCTAAAAAACATTCATGTAAGTGCGATGGAGCATAATGGAAAGGTTGTTTTCCTTCATAAAATTAAGGAAGGTGCAGCTGATAAGAGCTATGGGATTCATGTGGCGGAATTAGCTGAGTTACCTAAAGAATTAATTAAGCGAGCAAACGACTTACTAAATAAGCTCGAACAAAAACAAAAAGCCGTTGAATCTTTGGAACAAGCGGTGGTCAAGGAAGAAATACAATCTCAAATGTCTTCAGTTGCCAAAATGGCAGAAAAGGAAGATAACGAAACAGGTATAGGTCAGTTATCATTCTTTGACGTACCGAAGGAAGCAACTAAACCTTTTCAAGGAAAGGAACAAAGGGTATTGGAGCAAATTAAGAAGCTTGATATCTTAGACCTTACGCCATTGCAAGCAATGAACACACTATATGAGCTTCAAAAGAAATTAAAAGGTTAGAAGATAGGAGGTGGCATTAAAATGGGAAAGATTATTCAGTTGGATGATGCATTAGCAAATAAGATTGCTGCTGGAGAAGTAGTTGAACGACCTGCTTCTGTTGTTAAAGAGTTAGTGGAGAATGCCATAGATGCGGGTAGTACGGTCATTGAAATTGAGATTGAAGAAGCCGGTCTAGCCAAAATTCGTATTACTGATAATGGTGATGGTATCGAAGAGTCAGACGTACTAACTGCTTTCCAAAGACATGCCACCAGTAAAATTAAAAATGAAAATGATCTATTCCGAATTCGAACTTTAGGATTTAGGGGGGAGGCATTACCGAGTATTGCCTCAGTCTCAAGACTAGAAATGAAAACATCTACGGGAGAAGCGGCGGGTAATCGTTTAGTAATTGAAGGCGGGAAAATGGAGGTGTTCGAGAAAACCTCCAGTCGTAAAGGAACAGATATTACGGTATCTGATCTTTTTTTCAACACTCCTGCCCGGTTGAAATATATGAAAACCATTCATACTGAACTTGGTAATATTACGGATGTGGTCAATAGGATTGCGTTGTCTCACCCTGAAATATCATTTAGGTTGATACACAACGAGAGAAAACTCCTACAAACAAATGGAAACGGTGATGTACGCCAGGTTTTAGCTGCTATTTATGGAATGAGTATTGTAAAATTGCTTGTACCCATAAAGCTTGAATCCCTAGATTTTAAGGTATCAGGGTATATATCCTTGCCGGAAGTAACACGAGCATCGAGAAATTACATTACCACAATGATTAATGGCCGTTTTATTAAAAATTATGCATTAGCTAGAGCGATTCAGGAAGGATATCATACGTTGCTACCAATTGGGCGTTATCCTGTTGTATTGTTAAATATCGAAATGGATCCCATTTTAGTAGATGTAAACGTTCATCCTTCCAAAATGGAGGTTCGTTTAAGTAAAGAGCAAGAGTTGAATGAACTGGTTACGAGTGTCATACAGTCAAGTTTTAGAACGAAAACGTTAATTCCCTCTGGGATGACAACTCCTAAAGTAGAGAAACCCAAATCAGAGCAAACGGCTTTCGTATTAGATGAAAAGCCTTTAATTAATAGAGAGGTAGTTAGCCCTTCTCTAAAACAAACTTTTGTGAATGAACCTATGCCCGAACACATCTCTTATAGTAACAAACAGAGCGAGATTTTTCCGTACTATAAAGAGGTGAATGAAGTTCCTAATGAAATATCAATGGAGAACCTTTCTGATGAAGAGGTGATTGTTGATGAAGTTCAGCTGCAAGAAAAGACTGGGCCGCGTGTTCCAATGCTTTATCCAATAGGTCAAATGCATGGGACGTATATATTGGCACAAAATGATCTGGGACTGTATATCATCGATCAGCATGCCGCGCAAGAACGGTTAAAATATGAATATTTTCGTGAAAAGGTTGGGCAAGTAGAAAATGAACTACAGGAATTACTCGTTCCGTTAACATTTGAATATCCCACCAATGAATATATCAAAATTGTAGAATATAAAAGTGAATTAGAACGTGTTGGAATTTTCTTTGAAGAGTTTGGACATAACAGTTTTATTGTACGGTCGCATCCTCAATGGTTTCTTAAAGGTGAGGAAAAGGAAATTATCGAGGAAATGATTGAGCAGCTACTTGACATGAAAAAGGTGGACGTGAAAAAACTTCGAGAGGAAGCAGCTATTATGATGAGCTGCAAAGCGTCCATTAAAGCAAATCATCATTTACGCCAGGATGAAATTCAAGCGTTATTAAATGACTTAAGAAATAGCTCTGACCCGTTTACATGTCCGCATGGTAGACCGATTATCATCCATTATTCTACTTACGAAATGGAAAAGATGTTCAAACGGGTAATGTAGGTTTAATTAATTTTTTGGGGGAACATTGTGGAAAATTGGATTTTTGAGATTATTCAAGATTATGGTTACTTAGGTGTTTTTCTTATTATTGTGTTGGAAAATTTATTTCCGCCGATTCCTTCAGAGATCGTCCTTTCATTTAGTGGTTTTATGACAACCAATTCTTCTTTAACCGTTGTTGGAATAATTGCATCTTCTACTGCTGGGTCAGTAATAGGAGCAGTGCTACTCTATTACATTGGAAGAATGATAGATGTTAAAAGATTAGAAAAGGTTATTGAACGTTGGGGTTATATTTTACGTTTGAAAAAGGATGATATTAGAAAAGCGGACTCGTGGTTTGATAAGTACGGAGTTTGGACAGTATTCTTTTGTAGAATGATTCCGTTACTTAGAAGTTTAATTTCTATACCAGCAGGTATGTCAAACATGAACTTCCCCTTATTTTTGCTTCTAACCTTTATTGGTACTTTGATTTGGAATACCATTCTTGTTTCTATTGGGGCTATGTTGGGTGAAGCGTGGCCTAAAATACTCGCAGTTACAGATGTCTATTCAAATGTTATTTATGGAGTCATTGGGGTAGGTATAGTTTGGGCAGCTTATTACTATTTCAAAGTTCTTCGTAAAAGAAAAGTTTAAATAACAAGTGATGCATTACTTCATAATTGGAGTAATGCATTTTTTTTATATACTTGTAACATGATTTAGAA
>DASQIV010000459.1:0-2787 GCA_035631415.1 Pseudoneobacillus sp.
GCCATAACCTCTTCAACCATTACAACAGTAGTTGTGTTTTTACCTTTAGGTTTCGTCGGAGGAATTACCGGTGAATTCTTTTTACCATTTGCCCTAACCATTATCTTTTCTTTATTAACTTCTTTGATTGTGTCAATCACAATCGTACCTATACTAGCAAAATTTTCATTTAATAGAGTACCAAAGGAAGAAAAAGAAGATGTCTTACAGCGTACGTATAAAAAATTGCTATATTGGGCATTAAACCGCAAAGTTGTGATCATCGTTTTATCCATTTTAACTTTATTAGGATCTGGCGCACTTGTTCCGAGCCTTGGTTTTACGTTTATACCAAATGAAGAACAGAAGCTACTTGTTGCTACTGTTCAACTTCCAGCGTCGACGTCACTTGAGAGAACAAATGATATTTCATTAGATGTAGAAAAAATGTTTGATCAAAAGTCAGAAATCAAAGAAGTAACCGCTGGGATTGGAAGCCGTGATTATCAAACAGGCGTTAAAAAACAAAATCAAGCAAACTATTTTATAAGTTTGGTTGATGAGGTAAAAGTTTCTGAATTTATTAAAGAACTAGAAAAAGATATGGAGGAAATTGTTCTTGCCAAAGAGCCAAAGGCGAAATTAGGTATTCAAGAGCAATCTACAGGAGGACCTCCTTCGAATAACAACGTCAATATTAACTTATACTCAACTAATTTAGTGGCTTTACAACAAGCTGCCAAGAATGTAGAAACCTACATGACCAATCAAAAAGACTTAAAATATGTAACGAATAATTTTTCCGAAAAACAAAAACAAATTGTGGTTGATATTCATTCAGAAAAGGCTTCACAATTTGGTGTTTCTGGCTATCAAATTTTAACAACCATCAGTGATATGACAAAACCAGTTACTGTCGGAACACTTCAATTAGACGGAAAAGATCAAAGTGTTCAGCTTTCCTACAACAAACAAACTGATTCCGTAAACGAATTGAAGAATATCAAATTATATACGGCCAAAGGACCTATTTTCATTGGTGAAGTAGCCACTATTAGTGAAGTAGATGAATTCACCTCCATACAGAAATTGGATGGCAAAATTTTCGCTCAAATTTCTGCTGTTATAGATTCAAATGATATCCGCTCTGTCTCTTCAAGGGTAATTGATGGTGTAAAAAAAGAAGTGGATATTCCTGATAAGGTAACATTTGAAGGCGGCGGCGGAAGCGATGATACTGTCGAAACATTTACACAACTTGGTCTAGCAATGGTTATTGCCATAGGATTAGTCTATTTAACTATGCTAATAACTTTTGGTAAAGCAAGAATTCCTTTTATCATTCTTTCTTCGCTCATATTTGTACCAATTGGATCTCTTCTTGGTCTTTATCTTGCAAAGGAACCAATGTCTGTTAGCGTCATGATTGGGCTATTAATGTTAATCGGAATTGTTACAACAAACGCAATCGTCCTTGTCGATCGAATTGGTCAGAATCGCGATGAAAAAGATATGCCTATTAGAGAGGCAATTATTGAGGCTGGTAAAACAAGATTGCGTCCTATTTTGATGACTGCTTTCGCAACTATAGCTGCGTTGATTCCTTTAGCACTGACAACGTCATCCGGAACCTTAATTTCTAAAGGGCTAGCTATCACAGTTATTGGAGGACTTACATCATCTACATTATTAACGCTAATATTAGTACCAGTTATCTATGAGATGTTTTTCTTTAAACAGCATAGAAAAGAACAAGTAAAAAATAAAGTCACTTCATTCTAAAAGTTATATAAATCAGCATACTCGATCAAGCAACTGTTGGTTTAGTCGATCCTATAACACCCTATACCAACTAGTTAGAGGGGTAATTAAGAGAAAAAGAGGGTGCCCATACTATTGGACACCCTTTTTTCTCCATTACTTATAATCAAAATAATTATGATTTAATTTTATCCTCAACATCTTTCGTAAAATCATCACTAAATTTGTCTAACATAGATGCTGTGTCAATGAGATGATTATTAAAGATTTGCCTTGCAATCGTTAAAAGGTCAATAATCATACTATCCCTAAGGGAGTAAGTCACCCTATTAGCTTCTTTCGTTCCATAAACTATATTTTTATTACGAAGTATACTTAATTGTTGTGAAACAGCTGAGCCTTCAGAACCAATCAATGTTTGAAGCTCATTTACATTTTTATCTCCTTCAGCTAATAATTCCAGTATTCTTATTCTTAGTGGATGTGCAAGTGCTTTAAAGAAATCTGCTTTAAATTGTTGAAGTTCCAGGTTCATTATTTCCTCCGTTTCTAGGCTTCACCTACATCAATGAATCTTGAATTTACATCCTTAATCTCATTTATATCTACTTTTGAAAGACTTTGGCATTCTTTGAAAGCAAAATGCTTACAACCTTTACACTTATTTTTATTTAAATTGGTTAATGCAAAATTTAAAGCATCCCCTGTATGTTCATATATATGCTCTCGCCCTATTTCGTTGTATAAACCCGTTCTCTTCATTACTTCTTCAGGTTGTTTTTGGAGACCAGACAGGACAATCTTTCCGCCTTGCTTTCTGAAATGACGAACGATACTAGTTAAGTTAGACTCACCCGTTGTATCCATATATGGTACCTTGCTCATTCGAAGAACTAAAGTTTTCGGATGATGATTTATTGTACTCATTATGGAACTTTCAAACATTTTAGCTACACCAAAAAATAAAGCCCCCTCTATCGTATACATACTTATTTGAGGGCAATCATGTCCTTGATTAACAACGCTTGATTTGACCTTCATATTTTT
>DASQIV010000460.1:0-7500 GCA_035631415.1 Pseudoneobacillus sp.
GGATTTGATGCTTCTGGATATTTAGCCAATGCCGTAGCTAATCCAGTAAAAGGTCCAGATGGCGGTATGGTATATGGTTGGTATGTAAGCTTTTTAAAAGGCTTCGCTCTTCCAAATGTAGATATCTTTAATACAATCGTCCCTCTTGGCGAATTCTTAGTTGGTTTAGGACTTATTTTAGGATGCTTAACTACAGCAGCCATGTTCTTTGGTCTAATGATGAACTTTTCTTTCTTCTTAGCTGGAACTGTATCTCATATCCCAACTGACTTATTCCTAGGAGCGATCATCCTATTCGCTGGTTTCAACGCTGGTCAATTCGGTTTAGACCGCTGGGTGGTTCCATTCATCCGTAAAACCGTTTTTAAAAACATAAAAGCAGTCGAAAATAACGCTTAACGGAAAAAGGTGCCTGACAAAATGCCAGGCACCTTCCTTTTTATAGTAAAACCGTCACTTTAAACAAATCTCCGTCCACCTCAATATCTAGGCTACCCTCATGCAGATCAATGATGGATTTGGCGATAGCGAGCCCTAGCCCCGAGCCTTCCGTATGACGAGAGGTATCTCCTCGTTTAAATCGCTCCAACATCTCATCGGTATTTCCACCTAGTTCGTATTTTGAAATGTTTTTAAATGTCAGGCTTACTTTTTCACCTATAGTCTCCACGTTTATATACACTCTTGTATGATTCAACGAATATTTAAAGATATTTCCTATTAAATTATCGAATACACGCCATAGCTTTTGACCATCTACCGTGACATAGACAGGTGATTCAGGCTTCAATACACGGAATTCTAATGTGGACTGTTCAATCGTTTCGTTATATTCCGCAAGTGCTTGATCGACTAATTGGCAAATATCAATTTTTTCTCTTTTGAGCTCGATGTTTCCACTGGTCATTTTGGATACTTCAAATAAGTCATCGATTAAGACCTTTAAACGTTTGGATTTGCGGTCAATGATTTGGAGATATGACTCACGTTCCTCTTCTTCCAGGTTTTTATTTTTCAAAAGTTCCGCATACGTAATAATCGATGTAAGCGGTGTACGTAAGTCATGGCTGATATTTGTGATTAATTCTGCCTTTAAGCGTTCACTTTTCGCTTGTTCATTCTGAGATAGTTTTAATTTTTGCTTCACTTCATTTAAGTTTTCTGCTAGTTTTACTAAAACTGATTTCCCCTTAATCGGTAAATCCTTTTCAAAATCACCTGTTTCTAATTTACTAGCAAATAGAAGAATTCTATTAAAGTAACCTATCTCTTTGATCATCATCCAACCTAATGGAATCCCAACCACTATCATTCCAATAAAAAATAGAACAAAAAACTTATTCTCAACTAGTGAAAGCATTGCCGCTGCCCCAAACATAAACACGATGAGGAGAATAGCTACTACTTGGGCACCAACATGCCAATTCATAAAGGCCCCTTTTACATTTTGAAAAATTCGCCCTGTTAAACTATTCTGCCATTCGTCTATTAACGTTTGGCGATTTTTTAAACTATCGTAGAGCTGTTTTCCTTGAAAAAACAAGAATCCCACTATCGGAGTAAGTACTATAAATGAGAAAATTCGGTTGATCTCACTCCATACATCCAAATACATATTTGAGGATCCATTATCGACAATAAAGATCATTGTAAAAAAAACGGTGATCATCGTAATCAGTAATCTTATATCCATTGGTACTTTCTGATACACTGGTCTCCACTTCTCGTAAAAATCAACCAGAACTACCTTTTTATGTTTATATAAATAAACACATAGTGCTAAAGCAAGAATCGAGAAAATGCTGTTGATAAAGTATAGGATTTGGCGTTCTCGATATTGCTTTGCTTCTTTTAATATATATGCATTTTGGCTAGATGGAAGGACCGCAATTTGTCCTTCATAAACCTTTCCATCCTGTTCTTTGATCATCGCAGCAATGATATCATTTTCTTCGTTATAAATCTGTTGATTCTCCGATTTAATGGCCTCATGATTAGGGGACGGATAGTTTCGAAGGAAAACAGCGTGATCGTTTTTATCCACTCCCTCTTTTGTTGGTTCTTCTAAATTCGTGAAAACCTTACCTGTTTCACTATCCTTTAAATAATACGAAAACGCAGACTGATATAAACGAAACTGACCTCTATTACTTTCCAAATTGCTAAAATAGTCTTCAATGGTTCGTTTCTTTTCTTTTAAAATTTTCTCTTTCACATATTCATCGTCTAGAAGAATTTTCTTTAAATCTTCTATTTTTTTATCTCTTTCTTCTATTAAAATCGATTCACTATCAAGGTGGTTTGCTCTTGCTTCTTGAATTCTATTGTCATATTCAAGCTGAATTTCACTAATCTGTAGAGAGATATCTCCAAAACGTCCACGATATCGTTCCAGCTCTTCCTCAGAAACAGTCATGTTTTTGAGCATTTCTTCTTTCGTGACAACATTTAATTCGTAACTGTTTAAATAATCAATAAAACTAGATAACTGACTTTCAAATTCTCCTGTTTTAAAATAACTGGTTTTAAAGTAGGTGCTTCCTAGTGCCAATATAGATAGGACTCCGCTAGCTCCTAAGGTAAACAAAACGATGATAGATAGGAGAATCCCTCTATTTTTCCACTTTATATCCAACGCCCCACACCACCTTTAAATATCTTGGATTTTTTGGGTCAATCTCAATTTTTTCACGAATTTTCCGAATGTGTACTGCCACTGTATTTTCCGCATTATATCCTGGCTCTTTCCAAACATTTTCATATATTTGGTCAATCGAAAACACTCGGCCTGCATTCACCATCAATAACTCTAGGATTTTATATTCAATGGGCGTTAATTTTACATACTCCCCATAAAGCATTACTTGCTTTGCTGATTGATTAATCGTTAGACCATTGATATCAATGACCTTTTCTACTCCATCGTAAGTGCCTAATGTGACGTATCTTCTTAGTTGCGACTTTACCCTTGCAATCAATTCTAGTGGGTTAAACGGCTTTGTTACATAATCATCCGCACCTACCTGAAGACCAAGGATTTTATCAATATCCTCTGTTTTAGCACTTAAGATTATGATCGGAATATTTTTTTTCTGACGTATTTTTAAAGTCGTGGTAATTCCATCCTGACGAGGCATCATAACATCAAGTAACACTAGATGGACCTCAGCTTGGTTTAAGATCTCGATTGCCTCCAAACCATCTGAAGCCTTCATAACGGTAATTCCTTCATTTTTTAAATATATTTCAATAGCATCACGAATTTCTTGTTCGTCATCTACAACTAATACGGTATAATTGTTCAATTTTATCACTCCCACTCAAGACTATACCATCTCTACCCATAAATACTAGGTATTAGAAATTAAAATCTTTTTGGCGAAAATACCTTCGGACCGCCTTTACTAAAAACAAAGCTAGTAGTATAACAAGGATGATTAAACCAATATGATAGAGGTTTTGTCCGATTGTATCCATTTTAGAACCAAAATATCTTCCGATTAAAAATAAGGTTAAAGTCCAAATGAAAGCTGCAATGTAAGAATAGCGAGCAAAAGTCAGGTAGGAGACTCGATAAGTGCCCATTATAAATGGGATAAAATGTCTCATTATAGGGACACCATAGCATAAAGCCGCTGCGTATGCCCCATATCTATTCATATAAGTGGAAGACCGCTGTACATTTCTATTTATTTTTTCATATTTTTCAAGTCTCTGTACGATTCGGTTTCCTCCCCTTCTCCCTATTACATATAAGATAGAGGCATTAAGAATAACGGTTAAGTAGATAATAAGGAATGTTAGAATTGGATTAAAATGGTCCGTTGTTGAAATCATTCCTCCCGTCATGACTAAAATCTCATTTGGAATCGGTAAACCTAGTAAACATACATAAAACGATGAAAATAATGCAAGATATCCGTGTTGATTGATAAACTCAACCACTAACCCTAAATCCATTGCTCCCCCCTCCATTCTTACAAACATAAATAAATGCGGGTGGAAAATTAAATGGTGTAAAAAGGATCTTCACATTCTTGAAATACTGACTCAGCATTTTTTTCATATGTAGGGAGTATTGGAAGGCAATAAAGACTCCATCCTCACTTAGTAACTCTGATACTTGTTGAAAAATCCCTTCACGCATGCTTTGGCTAAAATTAGAAAAGGGTAGACCAGAAATCACACAATCAAAATGTTGAATACCAAGTCGCAAGGAATTCGATTTTAAATCATTTGCATCCTTGTTCATTATGACCTGTGGAAATAAGGTTGAAAGTTTACGCCTTAATTCATGGTCATACTCATATGCGACCACCTGACAATCTTTCTTTTTTCGATCTAAAATTCCTTTTGTAAAAACTCCCGTACCCGCTCCTAACTCAGCAACATTCTTAACCATTCCCCATTGAACCTGGTCTAGCATCTTATTAACTAAATAGCTCGAACTTGGTGTCACACTTCCAATTTGCTTTGGTGATTGCAAAAACTTATATAAAAAATGAATTCTCGGCGTCTCATTTATTGGCAACAACTTAATCCCCCTCTCTCTCATGTAACCAATTCTATCCAACAAAAATGAAGAATCCCCCATCAAATTTCTTATGATTTTCTTAAGATTTTTTTAAAAGTCCCTTTCGGTGACAGGCACCTTTTTTTGGTTTTCTAAAACAGAAACCCCTCTATATAGGGGTTTCATGACTGTCTTTGCATATTAATAACACCACAATAGTGTTTATGTTCATAAGTTGTTCATAATGTTTTTACAGAAATGTGAATATCTAGAAAAAACACACTTTTTTTAAGAATGCTTTGATATATTATCAGTGTAGATAGGAAAAAGAAATTCACTTTTTCTTAATCTCATATACTTTCAAAAATCTAAGGGGTGTTTCACATGTTAGTAAAATGGTTAAGAGAAAACACAGTGGCAGCAGGAATTCTAGCCGTTATTCGTTTATATATTGGGTATTCTTGGTTAACAGCAGGTTTTCATAAACTTACTGGAGGATTTGATGCTTCTGGATATTTAGCCAACGCTGTAGCAAATCCAGTAAAAGGTCCCGATGGTGGTATGGTTTATGGATGGTATGTAAGCTTTTTAAAAAGCTTTGCGCTTCCGAATGTAGATATCTTTAACACAATTGTTCCACTTGGTGAATTTTTAGTTGGTTTAGGACTTATATTAGGATGCTTAACAACAGCAGCTATGTTCTTCGGACTTGTCATGAATTTTGCCTTCTTCTTAGCAGGGACTGTATCTCATATTCCAACAGACCTATTCTTTGGAGCAATCATTCTTTTCGCTGGCTTCAATGCAGGTAAATTCGGTTTAGATCGCTGGGTGATTCCTTTCATCAGCAAAACTGTATTCAAGAACAAAAAAGCTCTCGAAAATAACGCATAACCTGCAAAAAAGAGCGAGCATCTTCAGTTTCTGAATGATGCTCGCTCTTTTTTGCAGGTTATGTTACCTAACTCTATGTTGTTCCCTAAACCTAATAGCCATTTTAAGGTTAAGGAACTTATGATGGACATTTTTCATCCTGTCCTTGCCTAGTTTTGTCCTTCATCACACTTATGATTAAGATTTTCCCTATCATCTAAAAACATTTATAAATATTACCATCCTCTGCTAGCACCGCCACCGCCGGAAGAACCTCCGCCTCCACCGCGTGACCCACCGCCACCTCCTCCTCTTCCTCCACCTCGAGATAGGATGGAAAGAAGAAAATAAGTAAGAGTGCCACCAAAAAACTTAAAATCAAGAAATATTAGAATCACCACTACAAGGATAATCAGCCAAGTTGGTATGCCAAATCCGCTGTTTCCTTCGCTTATTGGTGTTTGTGCTCCATTGGAAGATTGTTTACCGAATAATTCCTGGCCTTCTATTCCATATTCGTTTAAGACTTCATATGTCAGTACCTTATACGTTTGAATCACAGCTTGATTAGGCTGTTCTTTTTTCAATAAAGGAACGGTATATTCATCAAGGATTCGTCCTACTTTTCCGTCTGGAAGTCTACCCTCTAGCCCGTATCCGACTTCGATTCTTACCTTGTGATCGTCCATCGCTATAACCAACAGAACACCATTATTTTCCTTTTTACTACCGACTCCGTACTTTCGAAAAGCTTCATTTGAAAATCCCTCTATGGATAGATCTCCGATTGTATCCACTGTCAAAACAGCGATCTGAGCAGTTGTACGATTTTCTACTTCTCGTCCCCAATTTATTAGTTCAGCTTTCTCAGTATCATTTAAAACATGGGCAAAGTCTTGTACATAAATATCTCCTACAGGCTCTGGGATGGGGATATCCTTAGCAAATGCATTTCCTTCTATTTGAAAAAAGAAAAAAATGACTAATAGAAAGCTGAATACCCTGTTGATTCTCATTACCCGTTGCCTCCAAAGTCAACTTCCGGTGCTTCAGTTGCTTTTGGATCTGCTTTAAAATATTGCTTTTGGTCAAAGCCAGTGATATTGGCAATAATCACCCCAGGAAATTGTTTAACTCTTTTGTTATAAACAGCTACTTGATCATTATAATCTTTTCGCGCAACTGCAATTCTATTTTCTGTTCCAGACAATTCATCCATCAACTGAGTAAATTGCTGATCCGCCTTTAAATTAGGATAGTTTTCAACTACAACGAGCAGTCGACTAAGTGCACCAGATAATTCTGCATTAGCTGTTGCTTCTTCTTCCACTGTTTTAGCTCCAGCAAGTCTTGCACGCGCATCTGAAATCGACGCGATTACTTCTTTTTCATGGGAAGCATACCCTTTCACTGTATTCACAAGGTTTGGTATTAAATCTAGCCTTCTTTGAAGCTGATTCTCAATTTGAGCATAAGACTGATCCACATTTTCTTCCAAATTGACAAAGTTGTTATAACTCGACATTAACATGCCGCCTATAATTACAATCACTAAGACAAATATTCCAATTCCTAACAATCCCTTTTTCAAAATGAACACTCTCCTTTCTGATTATTATATCTCAATTCATTTGTCATTTTCCAATTTGTTCCTTCTAGTGTAGACAGGGTGACAGGCACCGATCGCTTCAATAGTATCTCCAAAAAACGAATAAAACCCCTCTATAATAGGATTAAGGCAACAGGTTACCTATGCCAAGGTAATTAACAAGTCCTTAGAGGTATTAACGTTCATAACTTGTTCATAATGATTTTACAAACATGTGAATGATTACACAAACTTAACTATAACAAAAGAAAGTTTGCTATATTTACAGTGTAGTCATTATTAAATACTTTATAAATATTAAGGAGATGTTTCACATGTTAGTGAAATGGTTAAGAGAAAACACAGTTGCCGCAGGATTATTAGCAGTCATTCGTTTATATATTGGGTATTCTTGGTTAACAGCAGGTTTTCATAAACTTACTGGAGGATTTGATGCTTCTGGATATTTAGCCAACGCTGTAGCAAATCCAGTAAAAGGTCCCGATGGTGGTATGGTTTATGGATG